>PWLF01000043.1 GCA_003559475.1 Bacteroidales bacterium | reverse complement strand
TAACAACTCCAAAGGCATTTGGCCTTTTATAATTTGCTCGCCATTTAAAAACAACAATTCGGCATCATAACCATCATCTGCATGATTGTATAAGTTAGTATCCAACCAAATAACAGCATCATCCCGCTCTAATTCATCCGTTATTTCAGATAAAAAATACCTGTTGGATATATGAGAAAAAATATAAAACCCCTTGTGCTGCCCAAAATGCCTGATCAAAGAATTTATGGCTGGCATATTGCAGGGCGAGCAGGCATAAGGCTTCAGATACAATAACATAGAATTGCTGTTTGGGTATTCACTTGCCAGCCCACCCGTAACCAATGGCTCAGGATTCATTTTAAAATTTATCTGGAATGCTTCCTGCAGAATATCAAACCGGTAATGCAATGCCAGGTAATCATCCAATACTGCTTTTTGGCTGGCTTGAGATATTTCAATCTGATCGTATGCTTTCTTTGTTTTTATGGACAACCATACTGTCATGGCCATAAATAGCAGGAGCAGATAAAATGTCAGGTTTTTGTTCATCTCAATGATATTAAGATTTAACAATTATTGGTTATGATCTCAACCTATACCAATTCTATATTGGCTTCAGGTTTTTTAAAGTTTAAAACTGAGATTTAAGCCACTTTATTTGTAGATATGATTATTACACTTTTGGGTTTTAAATTAGCTAGTTTAGGGCTAACCAAAACTTTTGAAAAATTAAGTAATTAATATTACTTCCTTAACCTCATGCGTACTATAACAGGATTGTTCCGGGAATTAATAGTGCCTGCACCAGGCAAATAAACAGAATCTTTCTCTGAAATTAGCACCCCCGGTATAAAAATATCATTAATATATCCATTTTGCCAAACATCATGATTTATTCCATAGCGGTTTGAACTCAGTGTTATATCTTCCGGAAAGCCTGTTAAATCGTTATTTATTGCTTTAGCATGTATGGTTTTATCAGTATTTTTTATTACAATATATTGGTGCTCTATTTTATCAAAACCATATGAGAAAGAAAAAAGCTTTGAATTGTTAACATTTAAAACAGGGAAAGAAGCAACATAGGGGTTATTACTCCAATAATCTATTTGACGTGAAGTGTTTTCAAATTTAATTTCATTATTGAAATTATATCTTCCGAAGTCAACCTCAAATATTGGGATAGCTTCATAGTTTTTTATTTGATAAAAAACATTATCATACAAGATGGATGCAAATATCTCATTATCATCATTAATTGTAAATGTTTCCGGATTGACGGAAAAGAAGTTATTTTCATCAGTAACTGGGTTCTGAAATAATATTTTTTTAATTTTCCCGTCTTTTACTATGATAATGTCTGCATTAACCAATTCATTATCAATTAAATTATTTCTTCTTTGATTACCAAAAAAGTAAACGTTATCGACCCTTCTAACAGTGTATGCAGTTATTGCAGGCAATGTATCAATGGTTATCAAATCAAATGTAAGATTATTGTACCTTAATACCCTATTATACCTGCCAGTAAATTCAATCATATCAATATGGTTTTCTTTCTCATCAACCAGAAAGTGTCCGAATCTCAAATATTCATCAGGACCTCTTCCTTGTTTTGCAAGTTTAGTGATGTATCTGCCTGTTTTATCAAAAATGAAAACAGCTTGTTGATCAATATCGCCTACATAAATGTATTTCTCCTTTACTTCTATCCGGCTAATACGGCTACCTAACATACTGTGGGGATTTGTTTCCAATACAATATATTTAACTGTATCGACAAATAAGGATAGATTGATATTTTTCGCTTTAGTTGGGTCAATTGAAATTACTTCAATGTATTTGTTTTCAGGCTTACAACAAAAAAAAGAAAAAATTGGTGCAAGAAGAGCGATTATAAAAATACTTCTCCTTAAATTTATACTGGTCATAGCTTAGATTTTAGTATGAAAATATTCAACAATAATTCTTATAAAAATGGATAGAATGAAAAACACAAATCTCAAATTTGGATAGCTTGATTCATTTCTATTCTTTAATTGTTTTATCAAAAACAAACTTTTTTAATAGTATTAGTGACCGACACATTATTTATTGAATCGGTCACTAAAAAAGTCAGGAACTAACTAAAAGGAGAATTATTGACAGGTGCATCCCAAAGGACCACAAAAATGAACATAACTGCCATAACAACATGCAGTACAACTCCAATCAATGACACCATCCCTTCCGTATTGTGTAAAATTACAGCTTTGGCCTCCAGGACAATCATCAATTTCATCAATAATTTCACCTATCTGCGCCCCTGCCACCATTTCCACCCCCACAAGGGTAATATCGCCTGCAGTTTCCTGTTGTGAGAGGTTCAGGTTAAAAACGGTAATGGCTGCAAATAGCACGGCTGCAAATGCTAAAAAAAGTTTATTTTTCATGTTTAATCTCTTTAAATGTAACTTAAATTATGGGGTTATTGGTTTGGTGTGCATCCAAACCCCTGTTATCCAAATCAACATTTTTTACCTGGTAAAAAAACATTGCCTGCTGCCAATGCACCCGGGCATGCTTTGCTTACTTTTTCGTATCTTTGCCGTTGCACCTCCTTTAATGCGCCATAATTTGTATATTTTGGTTGCATTGAACCTTCGGAAGTGACAATTTACAAACGTAATTAAATC
>PWLF01000122.1 GCA_003559475.1 Bacteroidales bacterium | reverse complement strand
TTTTGCCAAAAAAACACCTCATGCGAAACTTTCGCCAAAAAAACTAAGTGCGTTTTCTTTCTTTTCTTGTTTTAACCCTTATTATTGCCTGAAAAGGGCTAAAAAGCCCTAAAATCGCTGGATTTCTTTATTGGAGATCGCTGGGAGTGGGAAACAGGTTTTTGGGCTTGTTTTGATTTTTAATCGCTAAAAAACGTTTAAATTAGCTTCTTTGAAGTACAGAAGTACCAATACAAAAAAATCGTTTATTATTTTTACTCTATATTGGCTTTTTTGGATGTTCAGGTTTTTTCTATATTGGCTTTTTTGGATGTTCAGGTTTTTTTATTATAAAAACATATCGAAACATTTATATAGTAAGAGTTTTAAAACTATTTATACTCATTAGATGAGAGGTAAATAATATGGACGATAAAGAACGTTTTCAAAAAATAGAAGAAGTTATAAAGGTAGTAAGCGGATCCTTAACTAACGCAGAAGAAGACTATGGCTTATATACTACAACAATTGCCTTAGCACTGGTTATTAAATACATCCTTTTAGAGGCTAAAAACACAAGAGGTGCCCCCGAATCGGATATAGATATGTTGAATTTATCTATAATGAAAATCTTGATGGGAGAGGATCAAGAAGATGTTAAACAAGCTGGATAAGGTTAATGAAATAAAAAGAGAATTTAAAGTTTTTATTGATAAAATCTGTAAAGAAGAAGATATTGATTTAGGTGGAAATATCGCTATTTTAGGAGCCACAATTGATTTATTATTGGCAGCAGGACAAGGCAATGACGAAGTCGATGAAAAATTCGTTAGAATGCAAGTCACTGAATATTTAAAGAAGTGATTCGATGAATATGAAAGATGCCCTCAAAGAACTTATAGAATCTTCAGAAAACTCAAA
Source organism: Bacteroidales bacterium (assembly GCA_003559475.1). Taxonomy (GTDB): domain Bacteria; phylum Bacteroidota; class Bacteroidia; order Bacteroidales; family UBA7960; genus PUKZ01. The sequence goes on along the minus strand of PWLF01000122.1, from coordinate 1,773 downwards.
AAGTAGTAAGTTTATTAAAGATTCTACGGTAGAAGAAAGACCTGTTGAACCTATAGGTGAGGATAAGTTTCGGGAGATCATAGATAAAATAGTTACTTTTGTAATTAATAAAAGCGAGGAAGAAGAAATGGGTTTAGTTATTTTTGCTATGATATTGAGTTTAGACGAATACCTTGCAGAAATAGAAGAATTTGGAGCAATGGGGATCAGAGAAGAAATTGTCGAAAGATTAAGAGAAGAGAAGGGAGATTTATTCCATGAATGAGAAAGATAAGAAAATGTTATTAAGTTTAGCCGTAGAATGTGGGCCAATTATGCAAGAGGGGTTAAATGAGGCCCTTGATGCTTTGTTTGATGATGAATTTCCAAAAACAAAAAAAGATATTGAAAACTTACTATCTGGAGATTATAAAGACTTACCAGAAGATTTAAAGGATCATTTTGAGGCTTGGGTAGTTTTCGTCCTTGCGAAATGTGTTAGAACTTATAAGGAATGCGAGCAATGAGATGGGATTTAGAAGATGCCCTTCTTGAATTGTTCTGGATTTCATTTATTATAACAACAATTGCTTATTTATTATATTTTTCTTATATAATTTGTAGAGTTATAGCGGCGTTGTTATGTTAGTCTGTAAATATTGTGTTACCCCATTAAATTCATTAGAAAGGGCAGGGACAGTTTGTAACGGAAAGAAATTTGAAGAGTTCTTATCTCAAGATTGTCATATTTGTAAAAGGACCAATTATGTTTACAGGGTATTATATGAAGATTAATAAATATGGAAACATCGAGGAAAAGGATACAGGTGATTTTTCCACAAATAATGATTATATCTGTCAAGATTGTAAGAGCTTGATCTATGGAATACCTTTTTTTATTGAGGGGAAAATGTATTGCACATACTGCCATGAAAGATACCATAGGTTAAAAAAAATGGAACTTTAGCCTAGACGTCCTCCCTTTATTATGCTCAATTCTCATACCTTTAATTTTCAAGAGGGTATGATATGTTAATTGATTTAACTCAAAATCATATAGAATACAGATTTACAACTTTTCAAGAGAAAAGAAAATTTATCAATATTTTTTTTAAAGAAGTAGACCATATTATCTCTATCGAAAATCATAAATTTAAATTCGAGGGGCCACTGCAAATCGAATGCATGCTTAACAAAATTGCAAGAGATAATAACATTAATATTTTTTTTACATATAGAAAAGTAGAAGAGGATTACTTAGTCGCCTTTGACACAGAAGAAGTCCATTTACTACAAGATATATTAGATATATTTAGATATGAATATCGCAGGAACGGAGGATGTTAATAAATGAGATTTTTATACCCAGAATCTATAAACTTTACTTTTATGTTTCAAAGGCCACAGCAATTAATGAAGGCTTTTTCGCAAGCAGGACACGAAGCTTTTTTTATCAATAAAAAATTTAAGTCACCTGGGGCTACAAACCCTATTGTGGCAAAAAAGATAACTAAAAAATTCTGGGTCTACCCTCATGGTACCGACCCAATGAATTTGAGCGCTGATGTCCTTTATTATACTCTTCCTCCAGCTGGAATGGATATAATAGAAAAGAAACGCCCTGAATTTGTTATTTTTGATAGCGTTGATGAACCAGTGAATGGAGTATTTAGTTTTTGGAATGTTGGAGGAGCTTATTATAAAGCCTTAGAAGGAGCTGATTTAGTTTTAGCTACAGCAGAAAGCCTTTTTAAAGCCGCCAAGAAACATAATGATGAAGTAATTTTAGCCCCT
>PWLF01000188.1 GCA_003559475.1 Bacteroidales bacterium | reverse complement strand
TGGTAAGTTTTCCGACAGGACTTTTGGTCAAAGAATTTCAAAAAAGCGGTATAGGTAACTTATCAGGTATAAGCACAAGTGTATTAGCAGAAATAAGTTTTTATGACCCTCAGCGGATTGGACAAAAGCGTCCATATAAAATTGGTGCAGGATTTATTGCCCTCAACGCTTTTAATTTTAGAGAATCCCCTGATATACAAAGAGATATTGGAATTGTAGTTATTGGCTCTTTAGAGCCTGTAAGAAGTAATGCGAAGTTCGCATTCCCAATTTACCTAGGAATGGGATACTTGCTGGATGAAAGCGACTTCTTTGCTATATTCGGACCGGGGATAAGATTGCAATTTTAAAACAGCTTTCTAAATAAAGTAAATGTTACAAAATAGATTTAGTCAATTTATTAAAAAAGAGAAATTACTGTCGCCCGGCAACCGAGTTTTACTTGCTGTTAGCGGAGGCGTTGACTCTGTTGTGATGGCTTATCTTTTTCACAAACAAGGAATTAATTTTAGTATCGCTCATTGCAATTTTAAATTACGCAATAAAGAATCAAGTATTGATGAAGAATTTGTAAGAAATCTTGCGAAAAATTTTTCTACCCCATTTTATTATACTTCATTTAACACAAAAGAGGAAGCCAAAGCCTTCGGGGATTCTGTTCAAATGACTGCAAGAAAGTTGAGATATGATTGGCTTGAAACAATAAGATATGATAAAGGGTATGATAAAATCGCAACTGCCCACCACCATGATGATAACATTGAAACGACCATAATAAATCTACTACGTGGCACAGGAATTTATGGATTAACAGGGATACCTTTAATAAATGATAATATAATCAGGCCGTTGTTATTTGCAAGTAAAGAAGAAATAGAGTTCTTTGCTAAAAAGCATAATATCAAATACCGTGAAGATAGCTCCAATAAAGAAAATAAATATACTCGAAACATACTTAGAAATAAGGTTATACCTGTTTTTGAAGAAATTAATCCTGACTTTAGAAATAGCTTTAAACAATTTTATCAAAACATTAAACTACCTCAGGAAAATTTTAAAGAGTACATAGATAATATTAAAAAAAAGCTGTTACTAAAGAAAAATGACCGTTTTTTTATTCCTATAAATGAATTAAAAAAGCATAATGAGTTGCACACAATACTTTTTGAATTATTAAAAAAATATGGATTCAACATACAAACTATAGGAGATATTATCGACTCGCTTGATAAACAACCCGGCAAAGAATTTCACAGCAAAGAATACTCTATTGTTAAAGATAGGGAAAACCTAATCGTTTACAAAATAACTAAAAACAACCAACGAAATATTTTAATCGATAATAAAACTAAAACACATAACATAGGCACGATTACATTAAAAACTAAGACTTTCGAGCTTCAAGAAAAAATCAAATTCCCAAATGACGAAAATCATGCATTTCTGGATTATGATAAGCTTAAATTTCCATTGACTTTAAGACCATGGGAAGAAGGTGACTTCTTTATACCCCTAGGAATGGTAGGCAAGAAAAAAATAAGCGATTTCCTTATTGATAAAAAAATATCTCTTGACAAGAAAAAAAATGTTTATGTATTATGCTCCGACAATAATGTTGTTTGGATTGTTGGACATAGAATAGATAACCGTTTTAAAATTGACAATTCCAGCAAAAAATGCTTCAACCTTTTCCTGCAAGACAACCTTTGTCAAACAAATGTATGTAAATAACTACATGTTTTTTAAAACATTTTTTCTTTTATTTAAATAAAAAAATTATACTTTTGTAACTATAACTAAAACTGTTTATTTTTTAAATATTAACTAAAATTCTTAATAAAATGAAATTAGCATTTATACTACTAACAATCTCATTATCAATAACATCATATAGCCAAACAGCATTAGAGTATCTTGAAAGAGGCAATGATAAGCTTAATCAAGGAGAATATAAAAAAGCGATATTGCTTTATGACAGAGCAATTAGGTTAAATCCAGAAAATTACAAAGCTTACTCCAACCGTGGCATTGCCAAGAGCGGCCTAGAAGATTTCACCGGAGCAATTGATGATTACAGCAGAGCAATTGAAATTAACCCAGAATTCTATCAAGCATATATAGAAAAAGGAGAAACAAAAATTGATCTTGAAGAATATGCGAGAGCTTTAAATAGTTTTAATAAAGCTCTTGAAATTAATCCTAAATCCTATCAAGCATATAGAGGCACAGGGATTTGCAAGCATTTTCTTGAAGAATATGAACATGAAGAATCAATTAAAGACTTAAATAAATCAATTGCGATCAATCCGGAATATTCAGATGTATATAGAAGTAGAGGAGCAATAAAAGGATTTGCTAAGGATTATAATGGAGCACTAGCTGATTTTGACAAAGTACTCGAGCTTAACCCAAAAGATGAAAAAGCATATTACAATATAGGTTATGCGAAAAACAGATTAGGGGAATTTCAAGAAGCAATCGATTTTTTTAATAAAGCTCTTGAACTCAATCCTAAATATTTAAAAGCATATTACGAGAGAGGTTTTGCCTATAAAAAAGTTCATAAATATGATGAAGCTATAGATAATTTTACAAAAGCTATTGAAATTGATTCAGAATATTCTGAGGCATATTTTAGCAGAGGTATTGCTAACATCAAAAAACGAGAATTCAGCAAAGCAATTTCCGATTTTAATAAAGTAATAGAATTTGATCCTGACAATCATAAAGCTTATTACCATCTTGGATTTGCCAAAAATGGGCTATTAGATTTTACAGGAGCAATTGACGATTATAATAAAGCACTTGAAATTAACCCGGATTTTTATCAATCATATATAGGTATTGGAAATACCAAAATTGAACTTGAGGATTACGAACGTGCCTTAAACTACTTTAATAAAGTTTTTGAATTTAATTCGGAGTCTTATCAAGCTTATAGAGGTACAGGGATATGTAAGCATTTTCTTGAAGAGTATGACCACGAAGAAGTAATGCATGATTTTAACAGGGCAATTGAAATTAATCCGGAGTTCTCAGATGTATATAGAAGTAGAGGAGCAATTAAATGGTTTACTGAGAACTATGATGATGCAATTGCTGATTTTTATAAAGTACTCGAACTTAATCCCAGAGATGAAAGAGCTTATTATAACATAGGTTATGCAAAAAATAGGCTAGGAGAATTTGAAGGAGCAATTGATTATTTTAATAATGCACTTGATATTAATCCTGTATACTTAAAGGCATACTATGAAAGAGGGTTAGCCAGAAAAAAGGTTGGAATATTTTACGAAGCAATAAGCGATTTTTCAAAAGCAATTAAAATGAACTCTGACTATCTTGAAGCATACCTTGGTAGAGGAATTGCTAATAATACTATACGAGAATATAGCAATGCAATTTATGATTTTAACAAAGTATTAGGATATAACCCTGACAATTATATTGCATATTATAACCTTGGCTATGCTAAAAGTAGACTTGAAGACTATACAGGAGCAATTGATGATTATAACAAAGCTATTGAAATCAACCCTGATTACTACAAAGCATATATGGGTATTGGCAATAGCAAGATTGAACTAGAAGATTATAATAGAGCCTTAAACAATTTTAATAAAGTCATTGAAATCAACCCGGAATATTATAAAGCATACAGAGGTCGAGGCATTGCTAAGCATTTTCTTGATGAATATGATTACAATGAAGCGATCGAAGATTTTAATAAAGCAATCGAGATTAATCCGGAATTCTCAGATGTATATAGAAGTAGAGGAGCTGTCAGATGGTATGCCGGAGATCTTAACGGCGCGATTGAAGATTTTAATAAAGTAATTAAAATTAATCCCAAAGATTATAAAACATATTACAATATAGGGTATGTTAATAACCGACTTGAAAACTTTGATGAAGCTATTGACTTTCTTAATAAAACTCTTGATATTAACCCAAGAGATGAAAAAGCATACTATGAAAGAGGAATTGCTAAAGTCAAAACTAATAGTTTCAATGAAGCGATTGAAGATTTTAATAAGGCAATAGAAATACACCCTGAATACTATGAAGCATTTTATAAAAGGGGGGTTGCTAAAATAGAATCTAACAATAATGACAAAGGATGCCATGATTTAAGCAAAGCAAAAGAATTAGGGCATGAAGAAGCTTATGAAGCTATAAAGATGCTTTGTAATTAAATAACCTTTTAAAGGTTTTTATAAAACCCTTTTGTTATTATTTTATCATAAACTTTTGCAGGCAAAAAATATTTAGGGTCTTTACCTTCTGACATCATTTTTCTTATAAAAGAAGAAGATACATCTATAATAGGAGCATTTTTAATTTCCATCTTTGGGTGTAAAGAGATATTACCTTTACTATCATCTGTTCTAGGATAGCAAAATATTTTTGCCATGTCAAGAATCTCATTATGGTTTTTCCATTTATCAAAATTCAACAAATTATCTAGCCCCATTACTATAACAAATTCCTGTTTTGGATATTTTGAAATAAGCTTTCTTAAAGTTTTATAAGTATAAGAGGGTTTTTTCATCGAAAACTCAATATCCGTAGCTTCAAAATTTGGGTTATCACTTATTGCCAGATTTACCAAATTTAGTCTTTCGTTTTCCGGCAACAACGATTTATCAGTTTTAAAGGGACTTTGAGGAGATACTATAAATAAAACTTTGGTAATTTCAGTATTTTGAACAAAATAATCTGCAATAATCAAATGACCGATATGTATTGGATTAAATGACCCAAAAAAAAGACCTGTAATATCATTTTTTTTGCTACTATTATCGCTCATTAGAAATAAAATTTAATTATTCAAAAAATTTTGAATCAACATGTATACTTCCTTAACAGCTTTGTCAATATAATCATTAACTATAATGGCGTCAAAGCGTGGCTCAAATGATAGTTCAAAAGCAGCTTTTTCCAATCTTTTTTTTATCGAATCTTTATTATCCGTTCCCCTTTTTTTCAATCTTCTTTCAAGTGTTGCCAAATCAGGAGGCTTTATAAAAATTGCTAAAGCATTTTCCGGGTATTTTTTTTTGATATTAAGCCCTCCAATAACATCAACATCAAAAATTACATGTTTGTTCTTATTCCAAATTTTTTTAAGCTCACTTTTTAATGTTCCATAATAATTTCCCGGATAAACTTCTTCCCATTCAACAAACTCATTATTATCTATCTTATTTTTAAACTCTTTTTCCGTTAAAAAATGATAATCAAGTCCATCACGTTCATTTTCCCTTTTAGGTCTGCTACAAGCAGAGACAGAAAACTCAAGTTGAGGAAATATTTTAATTACTTCCTTTACTATAGTTGTTTTTCCGGCTCCGGATGGAGCAGAGAAGATTATCATTTTTCCTGAACTCATAATTTATAGAATATTATGAATTTGTTCGCGAATTTTCTCAAGTTCTTCTTTCATTTGAACAACTATCTTTTGAATATTCACCTCATTAGCTTTTGAACCGATTGTGTTTATTTCTCTTCCAATTTCCTGAACAATAAACCCCAATCTTTTGCCATTGCTGCTTTTTTTATCTTTTAAAGTTTGCTTAAAATAATCAATATGTTTAACAAGTCTAACCTTTTCCTCGTTAATATCAAGCTTTTCGATATAATATATTAACTCTTGCTCAAGCCTGTTATCATCGTATTGACTAATTTCAGAAAGCCTTTTTTCAAACTTACTTCTTATATGCTCTATTCTCTCTTTCTCATAAGGTTCAATTTCCTTCAAAATTTTTGAAATAGCTTCAATATTGATCTTTAAATCTTTTTCTAAAGACTTTCCCTCATCAATTCTATACTTATCAACCTTTTCTAATGCCTGAATAACACATTTATTTAATATATCTATTTCTTTCTCATCAATTTCTTTAATTTCTGATTTTAACACATCCGGCAATCTAAGAATAGAAGAAATTAAATTATTATCATCATCAATCCGCAATTCTTCTTTGAGTTCATTTAATTCACGATAATATTTTTTAAAAAGTTTTTTGTTAATTGTGAAAGCTGTACTATCATCTAAATTCTCCACTTTAATAATCACTTCAATTTTACCACGTTCCAGTACTTTAGAAACCGCATTGCGAAAAACTGTTTCTATTTCCTTATATTCTTGCGGTACGCGAAAAAAAACATCCAGATTTTTTCCATTCAATGCTTTTATTTCTACTTTAATGCTTTTATTTTTAAAATGGCTTTCCGCTTTGCCATATCCCGTCATTGACCTGACCATAAAACTCTTATTTAAATATTAATAATTTTCAAAGATACGTAAAAAATCATATCATATAATCAAAAGCTATTTTACAGGCAAAATCTTATTTTGATGTGTTAGGTCTTTGTAGTTGTTTTTTATTAAAACCTTAAAAAATAATACTCATAAAGTAGCAAATCTTTAACTTTGCGTACTTTTTTGCATATATTTAATTTTGCGGATTTTGCGTGCAACTTTTTAATATAGCACCTCAAAAAAAGAATTAACCCTTTTACAGAATAAAACATAAATCCTTATATTATCCTAAAAATTCAATATCCCATAACTCAACAATCTCTTTCTTGTTTGTATTACGCTTTTTGTTATTTTTTTCTATTTTAAAGACATTTAAAACTTTAAATTCATCATCATTAGTAATTTGTTTTTCAATGGGGTGATAATCCGTGAGTCCTTCTATCAATGAATAATTTGAAAATATCAAAGCTATTCTTCCTCCCTGAATCATCTTATTTGAAGCTTGTTCAAAAAAAGCTTCAAACAAGTTATCATTATAATAAATTGCTTTATCCATATCCGAATGCGAACTACCCGGTATCCAGGGAGGATTAAAAACCACTAAGTCAAATTTATCATCAATATCATCAAAAAAGCTACCATGTTCAACACTAACTCTATCATATAATTTATGATATTTCAAATCATTCTTCAAGCTATATACGGCATTAACATTAATATCCGTTGCAAAAATTTCAGGAATATCGTATTTCAACATATAGAATGTCAGAACTCCGCACCCACAACCAATATCAATTGCTTTTTTAAAATTATTATGCTCGGCACTTAACCAGTTATCAAATAATATAAGATGCTCATGTCGTGTGGGAAAATATGTTAAGTAAAACGGATGTACTTTCAAAGACAACCCCGGGAACTCTACTCCTCTAGAATACCATTGCCATGCACCATTCATTCCTAAAAGGCAGGGGAAAGAAATAAAGAAAGACTTTTTGTCGGGAAAAAAATCCACAAGCCATTGATTATTTGGAGAGCCTTTGAGAGCCACTTTACCATCTTCAACTTTTACCAAAATATTTGATGCTATTTTTTGAAACTCATCACGGAATTTTCTATACGACTTATGGTCGCTACCCGGATATTTAGCTTTTATTCTTTTTTTTAACCATGAGTAAAAAGCTAAAACAGTACCGAAAGTTTTCGTAAAACACACCTTATTCCCTTGCTTTATAATATTTTCAGTTTTATTATATTTTTGACCGGGATGTACAAGTACAACTTTTGTTTTCTCATCAAAAACCTCCGGTTTTATTAGTTTATCATGCATTCCTATTTATTTCAAAAGTTTTAAAACTCATTTTTCTAATTATTTTTTTCATCCTTTTGTATAAACCTCAAAAGTATTTCATTAAAATCATCAGCGTGGGTTTCCATAGGGTTATGTCCGGCATCAGGAATAACTTTAAGAATACTGTTATCCATTTTAGAATGAAAATACTTTCCTAATTCCAGAGGCACCCAGGTATCATTTTCTCCCCATATTAATAAAACGGGCATATCAATTTTATCAATATCAGGTTCTGTTTCATTCAATCCACTAAAAACAGTATGAAAAAATGCGGCAGAAGATCCTTCTATCAAAAAAGGTTCTAGATACCCCATCACTGCGATACTATCAGGGTTTTCCCCATAGGCAGAAGTTAAAAATTTCTCAATACTATCATAGTTTATAAGCGATTTTTTTCCAAGACCTTCTATCAGATGATAAACAACCGGGATTCGAATAAAATATCGAGCTATGGTACGTCCGTGATTATTTTCAAATTCTCCATAGATAGCATCAACAAATACAAGTTTTTCTGTTTTTTCCGGTTTCATAGCTGCCATAAAGCCTGCTGTACCTCCTCCCATTGAGTGTCCTACAAGTATCCATTTTTCATCAGATATAGAATCCATTAACTCCCAAACAAGTTTTGCTCTGGATTCGTGCGAATGATCAAAAGGCTTATTCTTTTCACTATAACCATATCCCGGCATATCCAAGGCTAATACTCTGTAACCTCTTTCTGAAAAAAATTCAATATTTTTTCGCCAGCTGAATACAGAAGCAGCTATCCCATGAATAAAAAGAATATTAGCTTTTGATTCAATCTCCGGCTCATAAATTTTATAGTGAATATTAAACCCATTTATGTTCATAAACTTGCTTTTTTCACTTAACACCAAGCTCTCTTTCTTTAAACCCGCATTAGCGGAAAAAAACAATAAGATAAATAAATACGTTAATAATATATTTATTTTGTATCGTTTCATTTCAATTCTATTTTTTTTCAAAATAAATAAAAAAATTAAAGCAAAGTCAAGAAAAAATTTTAATTTCACATCATAAAATAATCAAACCATTTAGCACCATGTTGGCAAAACATCTTATAACGGAAACGATAATGCCTTTACGCACTTCAGATACAGGAATTACAGCTTTAAACTGGATGGAAGATTTCAAAATATCACACCTTCCAATAGTTAATAACAAGGAGTTTCTTGGTGTAATATCCGAGACTGACATATACAACTTAAATAAGCCAGATGAGCCACTCGGCAATCATAGTCTTTCTCTTACAAGACCATACATATTATACAATCAGCACTTTTATGATTCAATTAAGCTAATGTCTGAACAAAGTCTTACACTTGTTCCTGTTATTGATGAAAAAAATATATATTTAGGTTCTATTACATTACAAACACTGGTACAAAAAATAGCCGATATGTCATCAATTGACCAACCGGGAGGCATAATTGTTATTCAGATAAATAATATTGATTACTCTTTAAGTGAAATTGCAAGAATAGTAGAATCTAATGATGCCAAAGTATTAAGCAGCCATATAACTTCTTTTAAAGACAGTACTAAGATTGAGGTTACAATAAAAGTAAATAAAATTGACACCTCCTCTATTATTCAAACTTTCAATCGCTATGATTATATTGTAACAGCATCATTTTCTGAAGAAAGTAATTATGACGACCTTATAAATGACAGATATAATCTTTTAATGAATTACCTTAATCTTTAATATCTATAACAATTAAACTTTATACAATTATTATTTTTAGATTTGCAAAAAACAATAAATATATAAAACATATTAAAATGACTCGTTTAAGTGTAAATATTAATAAAATTGCAACAATACGAAATGCTCGCGGGGGGAATTTACCTGATGTTATTAAAGCGGCTGTTAACTGTGAAAAATATGGAGCTCAAGGCATTACGGTTCATCCCAGACCAGATGAAAGGCATATAAGATATAAAGACGTATTAGATTTAAAACCGGTATTAAAGACAGAATTTAATATTGAAGGATATCCATCAGAAAAATTTTTAGATTTAGTTACAAAAGTTAAGCCTGCTCAGGTTACTCTTGTTCCCGATCCGCCTAATGCTCTTACTTCAAATGCAGGGTGGAACACTGTCAAGCATCGTGGCTTGCTTACTGATGTCATTTTTCGACTGAAAGAAGCAGGGATAAGAACTTCTTTATTTATTGAGACTGATAAAAAAATGATTGAAGAAGCTGCAAAAACTAATACCGATAGAGTTGAGCTATATACTGAGCCTTATGCTGTTTTGTTTCCAAAAAATCCTAAAGAAGCTGTTGCTCCTTTTGCAGAAGCAGCCAAAACAGCTAATAATTGTGGGCTTGGATTAAATGCAGGTCATGATTTAAATCTTGAAAACCTTAATTTTTTTGTAAAAAACGTGCCAAACTTATTAGAAGTATCTATAGGGCATGCACTAATTTCAGATGCTCTTTATTATGGATTAGAAAATACTATTAAACTTTATCTAAAGCAGTTAAAATAAAAACTTTAAATTTATAATCAATTGTTTAACTAAAAATTATATTAAAAATGGTAAAAAAAAGCGTGTTTAAACTAAGTATTATTTTATTTTTATTAATAACCATTTCTGTTGCTAAAACTCAGGAAGTTTTTACGCCTGAGCACATGTGGCAAATGGAGAGAGTAGGCAATCCATCTGTCTCTCCTGATGGCAAATGGAGTGTGTTTACTGTAACTGTTTATGATATTGAAGAAAACAGTTCAAGCAGCAATTTATTTCTTTTAAATAATGAGACAAAAGAAAAAAGACAGTTAACTTATACTGGAAAAGACGGCTCTCCGGTATTTTGTCCTAAGGGAAAGAATATTGCATTTACGAGTCGCAGAGATGACGGACCTTCACAAATATATATTCTCAACCTTGATGGTGGAGAAGCAAAAAAAATCACAGACCTTCCGGTTGGAGTATTTTCTATTAAGTGGTTTCCTTGTGGAGATAAGATAGCTTTTGGAGCTAATATTCATCCCGATTATGAAGGAGATTTTGATAAACTTGAAGAAATATTGAAAGAAAAACGCGAAAGCAAAGTTACAGCTAAAGCAACTGAAAATAATATTTACAGGTTTTGGGACCGTTGG
>PWLF01000261.1 GCA_003559475.1 Bacteroidales bacterium | reverse complement strand
TTTTGGAGCATGAAGCCGGTTATGGTACTCATCGTTTATATGCAGGACCTTTTATGATAATCAATGACGAGCCGGCATGGGTAAATACGGAGCATGGCAGGATTTTAGTTTCCTCCGGTGACAATATCACGGGCGAATTTCATGTAAGAGATCATTTAGGCAACACCCGTCTTGTTTATAGTCATGATGACCAGTCAGTAGATGTCACACAAAACGTTGATTACTATCCATTTGGATATACCATAAACTCACTCTCACAGTTCAACTCAACCAACACCCATGAAAACCGCTACCTTTACAATTCCAAAGAACTCCAAACCGACTTCGACCTAAACTGGTACGACTACGGAGCGAGGTTTTATGATGCGGGGATAGCTCGTTTTCATACGATTGACCCGTTGGCGGAAGAATATTCTTTTCAATCGCCGTATGTTTATGCTGCTAATAATCCTATAAGGTTTATAGATAATAAGGGGATGAATCCTGAAGATGTAACAAAAATCACATATGGGTATAATAGTGATACAGAAACTCATGATATTACCCAAACGACTATTAGCAGAAGTGTGAGTTATAATGAAAATAAAACAGAGAAAACAGTGACTACACAAACTACTACAACCACTACCAAAATTCAAAGAAATCCAGGAGGAGAAACCATTGTAAATACTACACAAACCGTATCGTCTAATACCACAGTATCAACCATTTCACAAAAACCTGATCCTGATTGTGCATTCGCTGGGTCTGAAATGCAAAATACAATTGAAACAACTACTTCAACAAGAACAACTGATAGCAGCGTAAATAGTGTTAACAACCCTGATCTAAGTGCGAGTGAATTTGATAAAATGAATGCAGCTGTGGGTGAATTGCATAACTATATTTTAAAAGATTGTGGTGCTGCTGGAGAGAACTGGATTACTGATCAAAAAGGATTTAACAAAGCTCTTGACGCTATGGGTGCGGTGTCCACTCTTGGAGGTGCAACAGCCACATTATTAAAAGCTACAAATACTGCCAAAGGATTTACTTATGGTGGGGCAGATGTTCTCCTACTTAATGCTGCTGAAAGGAATCACAGAAAACATAATATAGACAGGATTAGATTGCCAATTGGAAATTAATTATCGTTAATAAAATGAGTAAATCAAAAACATTTAAATTACTAGTCATTTTTTCATTAGTCATTGCTTTTATCCCCTTTTGGTTTATTTTTAGAGATAATGCATTAATAATAAATGACGTTGTATTTTATCTATCGGGATTAGTATTTATATTTTATGGGATTGCATCTTATTTCTTTCAGATTTCAAGAATATGGATAATTAAATTCAAATTTGGAAAAATAAGAGTTTTTATTTACAACTGGCTTTTAATTATTTTAGCATATTTCCCTTTGTCATATATTGATTATCAAAATGAAAGATTTTCAATTATATTTTATTTGATTGCTTTTGCGATTTTACCAATAAGCCAGTTAAGAATTAAAATAATAAAGAAAAATTCGGAAGAATAACCCAAATGGTTTTGTATAATTTACACTGCAGCTACATCTTATCTTGTACTAAAATTGGCTTAAACAAGAAAGTGTAAAATTGGATAAAAAAAGTAAAATTATTTCAGAATTATAGCACAATAGATAGTTAAAACCTCCCCAGGCCTTTGGAGAAGACACCTGCAAAACAAGCGAAAAGGGCGTTAAAAAATATTTGAGGAGCTCCGTAATGTTACCGAAATGAATTTTAAAATATAATACAGATTAACTACTCTCAAAAATTAAATCAAAGCTAAAAGCGACATTGCAAATATTTTAGCCCTTGATGCGTAGTTTTGTGGTGGCTGAACCAACGCCTTGATTTTTTGTTTACTTTTTCATCTAAGGAAAAAGTAAAAAATATTAATAATGAGAAGGGGCTTCTGTTTAGTAGAGTGTATCAGGAAGCAGAGCAAAATTAAAAAATTGGAGACGTGCCGGAGAGGCACGTCTTCAATGCGTGGGCATCCAAAAATAACTAAAAAAACACTATTTTTTCATTATTACCATTTAACTTTTAATATTAACCTGCACCTTCAGGGCGAAAAGATTGTTGTACAATCAATGCCCCAAGGCGTTGCCATTGGGCTGAAATAAATATGGCTTTCAGCCATTTCTCTTTTTGCTAACATACAAAGTGAGTCAAAGAGAGTTTGCAAAAACAAAAAATCCCAACACCTCCCAGTCGCATAGCGACGACACTATGGTAGAAAATGGATACACAAACATCTAAAAAGCCGCATAGCGGCGACATTATGGTAAACCTATCTTTTTACAACCCTAACCGGCAATTCAACGAGATTTCTCGCTCCGCTGCCGCTCCGCTACTAATGACAAACATTGCGTAACATGTTGTATATCAGAAACATGGCGATGCAGCTCTTTTGCAGGAACTAATTACAATTTTTTTGTCATTCTGCATCGGCGACCCTTTTCCGGGTCTAATAATTCTAAATGACCGAATTGCTTGATAGTAGGGATGGAGGGGGATGCGGCTTCGCCGCATCCCCCTCCATCCCTCCATCATCACAAGGCAGTTCATTTCGACCGCCAGGGAGACCACGAAGTAGCAGCGAAGCTAAATCTCGATATAGAGCAGACAATCTATAAAAAAAACTTAATAGAGAGAGTTTCTGTTTAATACTTAAAAACAAAACCCCGACTGAA
>PWLF01000100.1 GCA_003559475.1 Bacteroidales bacterium | reverse complement strand
CTGTTTACAAAGCTTGAGTAGCTATTCAAAAGTGTTTCAAGTTCTTTTACTTTATTTTGCCTTTCTCTATTGTATTGAAAGGAAGCTATTATGCCTGTAAAAACAATAAAAACTATAAAGAAATATAAGAAAATTTTTCTTTTATAAGAGATTTTTATTTTCATCTGAATAAATTTATGTTAATTGATTATGTTTTTATGTTTTGAATCAGTCTTTATGGTTTTTACTTAATATACTTTTGTAAACTATTACTTGATGGTCTTTTTATTAAAAATTATAATTTGAAAAGGGTTATGTCCAACTATTATTTGTAATTTTCGACTACATCTTTATCGAAGCAGTATCCATATCCCGAACGATTCACAATAGCTTTTCCATACTTTCCTAATTTTTTTCTTAATCTAGCAATATTAACATCTACAGTTCTTGTGCCTACAATAATATCATCATCCCATACTTGATTCATAATATCTTCTCTCGAAAAAACCCTTTCAGGGTTTTCAATTAAAAGAACAAGGATGTCAAATTCCTTTTTTGTAAGCTGTATGGGTTTTTTGTTGACTATTACCTTTTTTATACTTGTATCTATTGTTATTCCTTTAAATTTAATGCATTCTTCATTTTTAGATGAATAATTGGTTCTGTTTAAGACAGCTTTTACTCTTGCAATAACTTGTTTGACGGAAAATGGTTTAGAGATATAATCATCAGCACCGAGACTAAAGCCGGTTAATGCATCGTTTTCAGTATCTTTTGCAGTTAAAAAAATTATTGGAGTTAAAAGTTTTAATTCTTTGCGAATTTTTTCAGCTAATTTAAATCCGGACATTTTGCCCATCATTACATCAAGTATCATTAAATCGTACTTGTTAAGTTTTAATTTTACAGCATCTTCAGCAGAATTAGCTATATCAACGTCAAATCCTTCATTATCAAGATTAAATTTTAATATCTCACACAAATCAAACTCATCATCAACAACAAGAATTCTCCTATTCTTCATTTTAATATAGTTTATATAATTAAAATTATAGTTTTTCTAAAAAAGTTATTCAAAATTGCATTAAAAATACAACAAAAACAAATATCAATAAAAATATTAAAAAAGCAAACAGCGATAATAGTGTATTTTTTATCAATGGATCTTTTAAATAATAAACTTTACTCATTTCTTAATTATCTTTTTTGTTAATAGTTTTTTTGTGTCGTACATCTTTTCCTTCTATAGAGTATATAGCTGCTTCGGCTATATTTGTTGCATTATCTGCAATTCTTTCAATATTAGAAACTATGCTTCTCAAGTAAATAAACTCAGATAGTTCTTCTTGAGTTTTAATTTTTGCTGAATTCTTTTTTATTGCTTTTTTTATAAATGAATGGTTAAGTTCATCAACCACATCATCATTTTTAATTGTCCAGATAGCATAATCTAAATCATTATTTGTAAAAGCTAATAGTGATTTTTCAACCATGCTGATGCTTATAGTTAAGATATCGCTGATAGTCTCGGCAAATCCAATGTACATTTTTGGGTTTTCAATCCTATTAATATATTTAACTACATTAATAATTTTATCTCCTATTCTTTCAATATTCAGAGATATTCTATAATAAGCAATTATTTGCCTTAATTCCGATGCCACAGGGCTGTATAGCATTATTATGCTTATCACATCGTCACTTAATTTGACTTCATACTTGTCAATTTCTTTTTCAACTGCCTTAATATTATTATAAACTTCTTCAGGAATTGTTGTTTCTGCTGTATTGACAATCTTTTCTAAGCTCTTTAACTGCTGTAAAACAAGACTTGAATAGTTGTTGAAATCAATATTCAACTGTTTAAAAGCATTTTCTTTTTTTATACTCATAGTTTTCTTTTTTTATGTTTAACCGAATTTTCCGGTAATATATTCTTCTGTTCTTTTATCAGATGGGTTTTTGAATAATTTCTCTGTTTTGCCGTACTCTATTAGCTCACCTAAGTACATGAAAATCGAGCAATCAGAAACTCTTGCTGCTTGAGGTAAGTTGTGAGTAACTATTACTATACTATAGTTTTTTTTAAGTTCAAATATTAGATCTTCAATCTTTAATGTTGATTTAGGGTCAAGAGAACTTGTCGGTTCATCCATTAAAATAACTTCCGGTTCTATAGCCAAAGCTCTTGCTATTGAAAGTCTTTGTTGTTGACCTCCTGATAAACTGCCTCCCGGACTTTTTAATCTGTCTTTTACTTCATCAAATAAAGCGGCTTGTGTAAGTGCTTTTTCGCACACTTCATTCAATAGCGATTTGTTCCTTATTCCTACAAGTTTAAGTCCTGCAACAACATTATCATATATTGACATTGTTGGAAAAGGTGTTGGTTTTTGAAAAACCATTCCGATTTTTCTTCTGATATTAACCGGATTTACTTTACTATCATATATATCTTGTCCGTCTAACAGAACTTGTCCGCTAATAGAAACTTTTTTGTTAAGATCGTGCATTCGATTAAGACATCTTAAAAATGTTGTTTTTCCACACCCTGAAGGACCTATAAGAGCAGTTACATTTTTGTCATGTATTGGCACAGAAACATTTTTAACACCAAACTCTTTACCATATTTTATTGTAAGGTTTTTTGCTTCTATTCTAACTTTAGTAGAACACGTAGGACAGTTTGCCATATCAATACTGTCATTTTTTATAATTATTTCTTTGTTTTTTTCCGGTATTTTTTCCATTAAATTAATCATTATATAATATTTTCAAATTGGTTTAATGTTTTAGCTTTCGTATTTCTTTTCCGCAGTTAATACTCTTGCGAATATAAATAGAGTTATAACAAAAACAAGAAGGATGATTCCCGCAGCCCATCCCATCGCATGCCACTCTTTATATGGGCTGATTGCCAAACTGTATAATCTTTGAGGCAAAGTGTCAACCGGTCCGAATATCATTCCTGTCCAATGTTTTGGCAAGTAATTGTTTCCAAAAGATGTAAACATTAGAGGAGCAGCTTCTCCTACTGCTCTGGCAAAAGCAATAAGAAATCCTGTAACAAGACCTGTTTTAGCCGCAGGAATAACAGTTGACATTATCACTCTCCATCTTGGAAGGCCTATTGCAAGTCCGGCTTCTCTTATTGACCAAGGTATATTCATCAAAGCACTTTCAGTAGCTCTTGCAATAATTGGTATCATTACAAATGCTAAAGCAACACCACCCGCTAATCCGGAAAAAGTTCCCATAGGTTTTACTATTAAAGCAAAAGCTAATAACCCTTTTAGTATAGCCGGCATTCCGTTTAAGGTATCGTTTATTATTCTCAAGGCCGGGTTTAACTTATTGTCGGGATACTCTGATAGCAGTATTCCTGAACCAACACCAACAGGAAGAGCAATTAATAAAGCAAGTGTATCAACTACTGCTGTTCCTAAAATTGTATGAACCAGCCCGGTTGGGCGACCCTGCATTGCTCTTGTGGGTGAGCCGAGTTCGTGAACAAAGAAATCCCAATTGAGAGCATTAATGCCATTATAAATAACATAACTTATTATAATTATTAAGGGAGTAATGACAATTAGTGTACTCAAATATAAAAGCCCAACCATAAAATTGTCTTTTATTTTTCTTTGCTTTAAGCTTTTCTGTTTTACATTTGCAATGTTCATAATTAATACAGTCCTTTATTTATATAACTTTTCCTCCGGTTATTGATAATTTTCTTGTTATGTATGCAGCTATAAGATTTACAATAAGAGAAATAACAAATAATATAAGACCTAATGCCATCAAGCTTGATACATGAATATTTGATACGGCTTCTCTAAATTCATTTATTATAACTGATGGAATGGTTGAAGCAGGTCCAACTATAGAAAAAGGAAAGGAGTTTTTGTTCCCTATAAGCATTGCAACAGCCATTGTTTCACCAATTGCTCTACCAAAAGAAAGCATTGCCCCTGCCATTATTCCTCCTCTAGCGTAAGGTAAAATCGCCATTCTTATAACTTCCCACTTTGTTGCTCCTAACGCATATGCCGCTTCTCTTTGCTCTTGTGGTACTTTTTTTATAGCATCTTTTGTTAATACTGTTATGTAGGGTATAATCATTAAAGCAAGAATTATAGTTGCTGTAGTCATCCCGTAGCCAATAGGACTTCCTATAATTGGTAAAAGGGTAGGGTAGTTCTCAGCTGTCCATAAAAATATGGGCATATAAAAAGTGTCTCGCATCCAAGGAGCAAAAACAAATATCCCCCATATTCCGACTACTACGCTTGGAATTGCAGCAATTAAATTTATTAAGTTGTCAGTAATGTTTGATAACCATTTTGGGGCATATTCAGCAATAAATATAGCAATGGCTATTGAAGGTAAAAATGCAATAAGTAGCGAGAAAATACTAGTAACAAGGGTTCCGAAAATAAATGGTAAGGCACCAAAACTCATGTGAAGACCGGCATCCCAGTCAGTACCTTTAATAAAGCCCCAAACACCGAAAGTTTTGAATGTTTCTCCCGACTCACTATATAAAACAAAGCCCATCGCTATAGCAAGTAGCACTATAGTTAATCCTAAAATAAATGAAAGAGATAAAAATATTTTATCCCCCAGCCATCTGTAAATAATATGTATTGGTTTTTTATTTATTATATTGCCCAAATTATTAGCCATCTTAACACTTTATATTATTAATGCAACTTAACAACAAACTTCTTTGTAAATATTAAAAAAAGCAGGTGGTATAAATTTATACACCATCCTGCTTTTACATAAACTATAATAAATTATTTTTTCTTAACAAATCTCTTCCTATCATTTCTCCTTTCCAGTTTATTTGCTTTATCATATCAATGCTCCTGTCAATAGCAGCTTCGGGTAGTCTTGCATATCCTAAACCTTCTGATAAATTTTGACCATCAGTTATACTCCAAATAATAAATTCTACTAACTCTATTGCTTCATTTTTAGTGCTTATTGCATTGTTCATGTGTAAGTTTTCGTGAATCAACATCCATGCAAAACCTGCAATCGGGTAACCGTTTGGAGCAGGAGTGTTTGTGAATAATATTCTTGTATCTTCCGGTAAGTCAATGTTTGCTGCTTCAGTTGTAGCATCAAAACTTGGAGTTATAATGTTTCCTGAAGAGTTAATAATTGATGCAAAAGACATATCGTTAATTAAAGCATAAGCCAAACTGTTATATCCTATAGCTCCCGGGGTGTTAATAACAATTCCTGCAACACCTTCATTACCATTTCCACCAACACCTAGTGGCCAGTTAACGCTTGTACCCATTCCAACTTTATTTTTCCATTCGTCTGAAACTCTTGTGAAATAACTAGTCCAAATATTTGTTGACCCTGAACCATCAGAACGATGTACAACAGTAATAGGTAAACTTGGCAAGTTTTTGTTTGGATTTAGATTAGCAATTCTTGAATTATTCCAGTTTGTAATTTTACCTAAGTAGATATCTACTAAAACACTAGAATCTAAAACAAGACCTTTATCAACTCCCGGAATGTTATATGTAGCTACAACATCTGCCAGAGTAATAGGCATGTTGAAAGCTTTTCCTTTTGTGTTAGCTTCAACATCTTTCATAATTTCATCTGATAAAAACGCCTCTGTCATTCCAAACATAATTGTTTGTTCTCCAAATTGGCGAATTCCACCACCTGAACCGATTGATTGATAGTTAATAGTTACTCTATTGTTTGTAAGAGTTCTGTATTCATCTGCCATGGCAGTCATAAGTGGTGCAGGAAATGAAGCTCCCGCTCCCATAAGGTCAACTCTTTGTTGACGTTCTGTTCTTTCACCTGATTCTGATTCTTGTGTTCCGTTACAGCCCGCGACAAATACTATAATTGCCATTATAACTGTAATTTGAATTGATTTTAAAACTGACTTTTTCATAATTTGTTTTTTTTATAATTTAAATTTAATAATTAATTGTCTGATTTTATTTTACAATATTATTTTAAAAAGATTACAAGCATATTTCATAATTGTTACATAATTGTTACATTGTTTTATGCTGAAACCATTGTTTGTTAAGATGAAAAAATCGGGGTATATATCTAACTTACATTTCTCATTAATGGGTGATGAAATTTTAAAACCAAAAAATTTATCTAATAAGGAACAAAATGTAATATTTAATGGACTCATTTTATATAACCCCGATTTTGTTTGATTAAAAATTGTATTGTTTTAATTAAATTAATACATTCACACAAAATGAAATAATGCGCACCTTTGACTTATTGCCTTTTATTAAGGATTTCTTTACCAATAGGCTCACCATTCCATTTAAGTTGTTTTATCATATTCATATTTTTTTCAATTGCAGCTTTTGGCAATTGAGCATATCCCAGCATTTCTGAAAGTTTTTGCCCGTCAGTAATACTCCATATAATAAACTCTACTAATTCTATTGCTTGTGTACGATTAGTTATAGCATTGTTTTTATCAAGATTTTCATTAACTAGCATCCATGCAAATCCGGCAATTGGATATCCTTGAGGATTTGGTGTATTTGTAAAAAGAATTCTAGTGTCTTCAGGTAAATCAATGTTTGCAGCAGCAGTCGTTGCTTCAAAAGAAGGCGTAATCGCGTTTCCTGAAGAATTAATAATTGATGCATAAGATATATCATTAATCAACGCATAAGCTAAGCTATTATAACCTATAGCTCCAGGCGTATTCATAACTATACCTGCTACACCTTCATTACCATTTGCCCCAACACCGGTAGGCCAACTAACGCTGGTACCAAAACCAATATTTGATTTCCATTCATTGGAGATACGTGAGAAGTAGCTTGTCCATAAATTCGTGCTACCAGAGCCATCTGACCTGTGAACCACAGTAATGGGTATAGCTGGAATATTTAGGCTAGGGTTCAAGTTAACTATTCTTCGATCATTCCATCTTGTTATTCTTCCCATGTATATATCAACCAACACATCACCTGATAAAACCATACCTTTGTCAATACCGGGAACATTATAAGTAGCAACCACATCAGCAAGAGTAATGGGCATGTTAAAAGCTCTGCCGCCGGTTTTGCTTTCAACATCAGCCATTATTTCATCTGAAAGAAAAGCTTCTGTCATTCCAAACATTATTGTTTGTTCACCAAATTGTCGTATTCCACCACCAGAACCTATTGATTGGTAATTGATTGTAACTCTCCTGTTAGTTAAGTCTCTGTATTCATCTGCCATAGCAGTTACTAATGGTGCAGGGAATGAAGCTCCTGCTCCAATCAAATCCACTCTGTTTCTGGTTTGCGCTTTAATTTCTTCAGTGCTAAATACTCCTGATAATAAAAATACCAAGAGCGAAATAATCATTAGATTTGTTTTGCTTAAAAATTGTGTTTTCATTATAATTATATATTTTTAAAAGTTTGTAATAAGTAACCAAATTATTTCTTATTGTTTTAAAAAAGCTAAACCTTAATAAAAGTAAGGTTTAGCTTTTTACATTATGTTTATTAAAAATTGTATTGTGCTCTAACTAATCCTAATACGGGGCTGTCGTCAGAAACATCTGTATTTACAAAAATGATGTTACCCATAAATCTTAATCTTGATGTAACATAGTAGTTTAGTGCAACTGTTATATTTGTCTGCTCTCCACCTTCAAATATTTTATCATTAAGGTCGGCGAAGCTGTATCTAACAGCAACTTCCCATGCACCGGATTCGCCTGAGGGCGATATTGTTCCTAATGAACCGGAAGAATATGAACGACTTTCTCCTGTTAGCACATAGCTCGACTGGATATGATATCCGTAAAATGATGGTTCATCTCCTTCATTACGAGATACATTAGCCATAAGATATTCTCCTTCAATAGAGAAAGGTCCATTTATATAAAGCATCTCAAATCCTGTTTTAAGAGTGCTTTCTACTTCTGTTACGCCGACACCTATAAGTCTTACGCTTCCACCTTTACTGTCACGTGCTTCGGGTCTGTCTCTGAAACTAACGCTACTATTATCCATTAAATCTTCATAAACAACAGATGCGCCTAAATGTAATTGTCCGCTACCTACTTCGGGAGCAAATACACCTCTAAATGCAAATCCAAGTGGCATGTCATCTTCTAAACTGCCTCTTTGGCCTAACGCCCTACCAAATGCCATTGTTTTAAACCCAACGTTACCTTGAAACAATTCGTAAGCAGCACCAATACGACGAGAATCAGCAATAATGTTGCTTGATGTAGCACGCTCAATAAACGTGATACTGTTTGAGCTTGTCAGCTCATTTAATCCTTGAGGTACTTTGAATTGTCCTAACCACAGTCGCCCTCCGTGATCAAATTTGCGACGCATACGGAAGTCATTTGGACTTACACCGCCATCGGCAAAGTCAATTTCAATCCTTCCATCCCAGTTGTCCGTCATCTTTCCGCCCATTCCCATTCTGGCTCTACGGTTATTAAAACCGTTGCTGAAGTCATCAGCATCCTTTAAGCCGTAAAAAGCATCCATGTGAAGTCTCCCTCTAATACCAAATTCCTGAGAAAATACATCTGTTACTGAAAATAACAGCGAGAACAATGAAATAAACATTGCTCTGTAAATCATTTTTTTTAATGTCTTCATTTTTTAAATTTTTTAATTAATTTATTATTTTGTTTTCACAGGCAATATTATCCCAATACTATTACAAAGCAATTTCATTATTTTTACAATTTTGTTACAATTGGCTGTCTTATAATAATAGCAGATTGCAGGATGCCGAAGCTTAAAGAAATAACAAAACTTTGGAGAATAAGATATTTAATCCTATTCCGGGAGGTTACATACGCGAAGATGATGAATCTTTTTATAATATTAGCAACGGAGCTTAATGGTGGAGATATCCTGAAAATAGTGTTAATGATGAATTTTTATGGAAGTCATATTTATTAACAAAAACTTACAAGTTTATTCAAAGTTTATTTTAATGTTTATTATTTCAGAACGGCTATTGGTTTTGACAGGCGGACCCCATGTGCCAACTCCTGAAGTAACATAAACATGCATGTTATTAATGTTTTCATATCCTTGACTTACCTTGTATATTGCTGATGTGATGTAATTTAATGGCCAGAGTTGACCATGATGAGTGTGTCCTGATAGTTGTAAATCCACTCCTTCATTGGCTGCTTTTTCGAGTTCCAAAGGCTGATGATCAACTAGTATTAAAGGGTTACTTCTATTTGCATAACCAATCAAATCTTCTAAAGACTTCCTTTTTTCACCCGTAAATCTTAACATAGTCATATCTTCTCTGCCAATGATATAAAAACTATTATCAATTTTTAGAACACTATCACGTAAAAAGGTTATGCCATGTTTTTCCAAATAATCTATAGCTTCATTGGCACCGCCTATATATTCATGATTGCCGGTTACTGCATAAACACCTAAAGGCGCTTCTATTTTTTTTAATGTATGACCAATATTTTGCCTTAAAACAGGTTGTAAATCTTCATCAACTATATCACCTGCCATAAAAATAATTTCCGGCGAAATTAAATTGATTTTTGAAACTATTCTTTCCAAGTGTTGATTACCTATAATTGTGCCAAGATGAATATCAGAAATAAATACCGCATTAAGTGTTTTTCTATGACCTGCATCTTTTGGTATGTTTATTTCAACATTTTTTACAACCAGGTTTTTTGCATTTATATATCCGCCAATTATCATAAGCGTTGTAAAGCAAATTACTCCCCAAAATACTCTAAATTTAAAAACATCTTTAAAAAATAATTCAGGCATATAAGAAAAAAACTTGTTTGTTAGCTTTAAAAAATCAATAAAAACACTTATAAGAAAAAAATACAACAAAAATGCTAACCAAAAAGAGCCAATCCATATTAAAACATCACTCAAATAAGATAAATAAAAACTCTCTACTATTCTGCCGGCAGGATAAGTCAAAAATAAAAAACAAAAAATTACTGTAAACCAGGTTTTTATTGTATTATAGGAATGTAAAGCATTAATACCTTTATTAAAAATGTAAATATTTCCCAATGTATATATGCTTAGCACTATTGATAAAAAAATAATAAATGCCATATTTTTCATGTTAAATGAATTACCAATAAAAAAAACTAATTTTTTAGTTTTGCAAAGTTATTAATTGAACAAAATAAACATTCAATAAGTTTTATAAATAAATTAAAAAATTAAACAATGGAAGTTAAAAACAAAATTTGCCTTATAACAGGAGCTACTTCGGGCATAGGTAAAATAACAGCTATTACACTTGCTGAAAAAGGTGCGAAATTAATTTTTACCACAAGAAACAAAGACAAGGGAGAAAAAACAAAACAGGAAATTATATCTTCAACAGGCAATAAAAATGTTGAATACATGTATTGCAACCTGGCTTCTTTTGACTCTATAATAACCTTTGCCGAGGAATTCAAAAAAAAATATAGTAGCCTTCATATTCTTATTAATAATGCCGGAATATGGGAAACCAAAAGAAAAGAATCATCTGATGGAATTGAAATGAATTTTGCAGTGAACCACTTAGCACCATTTCTTTTAACAAACTTGTTATTGGATTTAATAAAGAATTCTGCCCCTGCAAGAATTATAACAACTTCTTCTGCTGCCCATAAACAATCAAAAATTAACTTTAAAGATATTGAAGGTAAAAAATCATGGAGCAGTATTGGCTCTTATGCACAATCAAAATTATGTAACATTCTTTTTACCAAAAAACTATCTCAAATACTTGAAAACAGTGAAGTAACCGCCAATTGTCTGCATCCCGGACTTGTTAACACATCCCTTTTTGATAATATGAATTCTTTTTTAAGGCTACTTTTTAGTCCTTTTATGCTAACACCCCAAAAAGGTGCAAAAACTATAATCTATCTTGCAATATCACACGATGTGAAAAACATTTCCGGTGAATACTTTGTCAAACAAAAAATAAAATCACCATCAAAAACTGCTAAAAAACAAAAAGATGCTGACAAATTATGGGATTTAAGTCTTGATTATACAGAAAAAGCTCGTTAACGCATTTTAAATTAAATGTATGAATAAAAATAAACGAGTAAAGTCTTTTTAATAATTTTGCATTGATAGTTGAATTATGTAATTTTTTTATAATAAAAATTATATATATTTGCGTTATTATTTAAATTGAAATAACTTAAAATCTAATTATTTTTGGCAAACAAAAACTTAATTTACTATGAAACAAAAGATATTTAGAATCATTATTTGTTTAATGATTTTTTCGACTTTCACTCTAATTAAATTATCTGCATCAACCTGCCCTGCTACAGTTCAAGACATTGAAGGTAATACCTACGATGTTGTGAGAATCGGAGAACAATGTTGGATGGCAGAAAATCTTAAGACAACTAAATACAACGACAACTCTGACATTGAGGAAATCACTGACGGTCTTATATGGAATACATATACTGAAGATGCATATTGTTGGATGGATAATGATTATGAAACCAATGGCGTGATTTATGGGGCTTTATATAACTGGTTTGCTGTTGGAACCGGGAAATTGTGTCCTGAAGGTTGGCATGTCCCAAGTGATGAGGAGTGGAAAGAGTTAGAGATGTATCTGGGCATGACACAAGCTATGGCGGATTCTGCTATGTGGAGAGGTAATGGCGAGGTACTTAAGATAAAAGATGCTGTTATGGATGGCAATAATTCAACAGGATTTTCAGCATTACCGGGAGGCTGGCGAGTTCATAATATCTTTTCATCTTTTGAAAGAGGCGCCTACTTTTGGACCTCAACAGAATTAAATGAAACTGAAGCATACTCCAGATTGTTTTTTGATGATGATGGTCCTTCATGGTCAGACCCTAAAAAAATGTGTAGAACTACTATCCAACAAGACCTTCGTAAGCAAAATGGAATGTCTGTTAGGTGTATAAAAAGAGTAAATGAATAATAAATTCTTTTTTTATAAAAAGAAACTAATGGTATTTTAATTAATTTTAATAAATGATTATAATTATGCAAAAGACAAACTACTTAAAAGATATTCTGATAATTGTTTTCCTGTTTTACGGAACAGTTAATTCTTATACTCAAGTTTCCATAAGCGACCAAAGTAATCAGGAAGCTCACCCTTCATCTGTACTTGAATTAATATCAGATAGCAAAGGGTTTTTGCTTACTAGGGTAAATGGGAATAATATGATTAATGACCCTGCAGAGGCATTAATGATTTTTAATTTACAGAGCAATTGTATTGAAATTTTTGTTGAAGGCGAGTGGCACGAGATTTGGTGCGAACCAATTGAGCCATTTACCGGCCCATGTGAGGGATTTGAGGAAGGTGTTATGTATGGAGGTAAAAATTATCAGGTAATGGAAATTGGTGATCAATGCTGGTTTAGAGAAAACTTAAATATTGGTGATCGGATAGATGGCACAGAAACTCAGGGCGATGATTGTGATAATATTGAAAAATTTTGCTATAATGATGATTCATCAAATTGTGATATATACGGTGGGCTTTATCAATGGGACCAGGTTATGTGTGGCGAATCAACAGAAGGAATTCAAGGAATATGTCCGGAAAACTGGAGAGTCCCGACTCATGAAGATTGGACGATATTAGAACAAAATATTTGTGAAGAGCTTGAAAACTCTAATTGCTCAAGTCAATTTCCAAATAACGAAACTGCAACAGGCTGGCTAGGAGAAGACGAGGGTAGTGCGATGTCTTATAATAGCGGATTGTGGGATGCCGGAGCTTTAAGAAATAACGAAAACTTTGGAGAATCTGACTTTAACGCTATTCCGGGAGGATATAGACGCGAAGAGGATGAATCTTTTTATAATATTAACACCGGACTTTATTGGTGGACATCTACAGAAGATAGTGTGGATGACGATTTTGCATGGTACAGGCATATACATTACCATTTAACTACAATTAGTAGAGATAGAATTCCTAAAGAAAGTGGAATGATGGTAAGGTGTTTGTTAGATTAAAAGGATAAAGTATAAACAAAAAATAATTATATCAAATTATTAATTGAAAATATTTTTATAACTTTGCACATTGAATATTTTTATATGAATAAAAAAAATAGTATATTTGTAGTAGAAAATTCATCGTATTATGGATGAATTAAATTTATATATAGAAAGTATTGAAAACAAAGTAAAAAAATTACTTTTAAAACAAAAAAAACTAACAGATAAAATTAATCAAATAGAATCTGATAATTTTAAAAAAGATAATTTAATAAAAGAAAAAGATAAAAGAATAGAAGAGTTAGAAAATAAAATTGAATTAGTAAGTGCCGCAAAGACATTAAATAATGAAGATAATGATGTTTTAAAGCACAGGATAAATGAAATTTTGCGGGAAATAGACAATTGTTTAATATTACTAAACAAATAGTCTTTAAAATGTTTGCTAAATGAAAGAACAAAAAATAACAGTTAATATTAGTGATAGACCTTACAGATTAACTGTTAGGAGTGAGAATGAGGAGCATTTGTTGAGAAGAGCAGGGACTTTGATTGATGAAAAAAAGAAAGAGTACGCCAATAATTTTGCATATAAAGATCAACAGGATCTTTTGGCAATGGTTGCATTGCAATTAGCTGTTGATTATATTGGTTATAATGATAAAGTAAATCATTACGATATACTAAAGAAAAGACTCATTGATGTAGATAAGAGTTTAACAAACATTTTAGAAGATTAAATAACGTTCTTTGACTGGAATTTTCTATACCCGCATTAATTCAAAACGTTTTTGGAATTCAACACAATTTGCAAAACCGGATTAGCTCGGAATTTATAGATCAGGCCTCATTGTTATTGCTTCGGCAATAGCAACCTCCTTCGGGGGCAGTGGAAGATCGACAGATTCCGGCATCCAAATCTTGTCATTTTTGGGGTTCCCAAAAATAATTGAATTAATTGCGGGTTTTTTTATATAAATTTTTGTTAAACCTAACTAAGAAATTGATAAATGGAAATAACTGTGATTTATTTTATAATAGGATGTTTTATTTCTCTTCTTTTGGGTGTTTTTATTACAAGAACCATTCTTAAAAAAGCAATTTTAAGAAAAAGCCAACATATCCTAAAAGAAGCGGAAACGGAAGCAGAAGTTATAAAAAAAGAAAAAATATTGCAAGCTAAAGAAAAGTTCTTGCAATTAAAATCAGAACATGAAAAATATGTTTCTGATAAAAATAATGTTCTTGCTAATAAAGAACAGCAAATCAAACAGAAAGAACAAGCACTTCAGCAAAATGAAAAAGATTTTAAACAGAAGCAAAATGAAGTGGATTTGATCAAAGAAAATCTTAATAAACAGCTTGAAATTGTTAAACGAAAACAGGAAGAAGTAGATAAACTTCACAAGAATCAACTTGAACAACTGGAAACCATCAGTAGCATGTCTGCTGCGGAAGCTAAAGAGCAGCTAATGGAAAGCCTTAAATCTGAAGCTCAAACGGAAGCCCATAATTATCTTAAAGAGTATATGGAAGAAGCTAAAATATCAGCAAACATGGAGGCAAAAAAACTGGTAATTCATTCTCTTCAGCGTACTGCAACTGAAGTTGTTGCCGAAAACTCTGTCTCCGTTTTTCCTATTGATAATGATGAGTTGAAAGGAAGAATTATTGGTAGAGAAGGAAGAAATATAAGGTCACTTGAAGCAGCTACCGGTGTTGAATTCGTTGTTGATGATACTCCTGAAGCTATTATTATTAGCGGTTTTGACCCTGTAAGAAGAGAAATAGCAAGATTGTCGCTACATAAACTTATAAGCGACGGAAGAATTCATCCGGCAAGAATCGAAGAAGTTGTTAGTAAAGTTAAAAAACAAGTGGACCAGGAAATCCTTGAAGTTGGTAAAAGAACCAGTATTGATATGGGTATCCATGGAATCCATCACGAACTGATAAGGTTGATTGGAAAAATGAAATACCGCTCTTCTTATGGCCAAAACCTTTTGCAACACTCTAAAGAAGTCGCTAACCTCGCAGCCACTATGGCTGCTGAACTTGGCTTAAACCCCAAAATAGCTAAACGTGCCGGATTACTTCATGATATTGGAAAAGTTCCTGATAATGAACCTGAACTGCCTCATGCTATTTTAGGAATGAATTTAGCCGAAAAATATAAGGAAAATCCTGAAATTAGCAATGCTATCGGCTCTCACCATGAAGAAATTGAAATGAAAAGCCTAATCTCTCCTATAATACAAGTTTGTGACTCAATTTCCGGAGCAAGACCGGGAGCTAGAAGAGAGGTTGTTGAAGCTTATATAAAAAGACTTAAAGACCTTGAAGAACTCGCTCTTACTTATCCAGGTGTTGTTAAAACTTATGCAGTGCAAGCCGGACGTGAGCTTAGAGTGATTGTTGGTAGTGATAAACTAACTGATGCTGAATCAGAACAAATTTCTGTTGACCTTTCTAAGAAAATTCAAGATGAAATGACTTATCCTGGTCAAATTAAAGTTACGGTCATCAGAGAAACCAGATCTGTCGCTTATGCTAAATAATTCAAAACAGAATTATTTTTATATTGTGCTCGGATTTTTTGGTATAATATTATAAATATCTTTTACTTGGTTTTGTAATGTTAAAAAACAAAAGCTTTTATGTTTTTATAGCTTTTTTATTGCTTTTTTTTATAAAACAGCATGTTTATTCTAACAATGACTTTGAACCATTAAAGTATTGGATAACCTTCAAAGACAAAAACTTTAATGATTATTCAATAGATAATCCTCAGGAATTTTTAAGTCAAAGATCAATAGAAAGAAGGTCGAGGCAAAATATTCCAATAGACTCAACTGACCTTCCTGTTAGTAGAGTTTATCTTGATAGCTTATTGACTGACACTTCTATTACATTGATACATACCAGCAAATGGCTTAATGCAGCTCTATTTGAAATACCGGAAAAAAAATCATTGGATTTTATAAATAACCTTAGTTTTGTTGAAGATGTGACTTATGTTAAACCCCGGATTGAGGAAGACCATATTTCTATAATCAGTAATTCTTTTAAAAATAAAGATATAGTTAGTAAATCTGTAATAGATAATATTTTTATTAATGAAAAGGTTAATAGATCTTACAATAATTCAGATTATGGATTTGCTGAAAACCAAATTAAGATATTTAATGGCCAAGCTTTGCATGAAAAAGGTTTTTTTGGAGAAGGAAAGATAATAACATTATTGGATGCCGGATATACCAATCTTGATAAAATTGACTATTTTCAACATCTTTGGGAGAATAATCAAATAATTGGATGGCGTGATTTTGTTAATCCCGAACATGATATTTTTGATGTACACAGGCATGGAACACTAGTTCTATCTGTAATGGCAGCTATGAAGCCAAATGTATTTAAAGGAGTTGCTCCAAAATCTAAATATTTGCTTTTAAGATCAGAAGATACAGAAAGTGAGTTTTTAATTGAAGAGTGTAATTGGCTTGTAGCAGCTGAATATGCGGATAGTATCGGAACGGATATTATTAATTCCTCTCTCGGTTATACCAGGTTTGATGATCCTGCACAAGATCATACCTATGAGAGTCTTGACGGGCAAACAACCATTGTTTCTCAGGCAGCAAATCATGCTTTTAATAAAGGTATTTTAGTAGTTAATAGCGCCGGTAATTATGCAACAAGAGAATGGCAGTATATTGGGGCTCCCGCCGATAGCTTTGGCGCTCTTTCTGTAGGGGCAGTTGATAATAACGGAGATAGAGCTTTCTTTAGTTCTGTTGGACCAACTTATGACGGTAGAATTAAACCTGATATTATGGCAGTTGGCCTGAATGCAGCTGCTGTTGATAAAGACGGCGAAATGATTTATGCTAACGGTACATCATTCTCCTCTCCTTTAATTGCTGGAATGGCTGCCTGTTTATGGGAAGCATTTCCCGATAAAAAAGCTAAAGATATTAAAAAAGCCATTATTAAAAGCAGTCATAGAGCTTTTGCTCCTGATACACTATACGGATTTGGAATTCCGGATTTTGGAAAAGCTTATAATCTGTTAAAATCGGATTTTATTGTTGATGACCCGGAGATAAAAGTTTATCCAAATCCATTTATCAATGATTTTAATATTAGTATGTATTTAAATATTGAAAAAGAAGTTAAAGTGTCTTTATTTAATACGACCGGACAGAGATTACATAATGAGAATTATAATGTAAATAAAGGTTTTAATAATATCAATATTAATAATACAACTTCTTTAGCTTCAGGAATATTTGTTTTAGTAATAGAAGGGGATCAAATAAATTACAGAACAAAAATTTTGAAAAAATAAATCCAAATTCCTATTTAATCCTTGATGTTTAAATTTTAAAAATTATCAACGGAAAGCCTTAGTTTTATCTTTATTCGTGACTTACGTAAGAAAATTTGATTAATGATATAGTTTAAAAACCAACAAAACAATTAATTCTTATTCTTTAAAAAAAAATCATTATATTTGTTAAAAATATTAATAAATAAAAAAAATGTATTATGAAATTTGAATTGCCAAAACTTCCTTATTCGTTTGATGCGCTTGAACCACATATTTCTCAAAAGACTATAGAGTTCCATTATGGTAAGCACCATCAAACTTATGTTAATAAGCTAAATGATCTTATAAAGGGTAGTGCTTTTGAAGGAGCTACTCTTGAACAAATAGTTCAGAAATCTGAAGGAGGAATTTTTAATAATGCTGCTCAGGTTTGGAATCATACTTTTTATTTTGAGAGTTTCTCACCCAATGGAGATGAAGACAGAAAACCCTCAGGCGATTTGTTAAAAGCAATTGAACAGAAGTACGGTTCTTTTGAACAGTTTATGGATGATTTTTCTCATGCTGCAACTACCTTGTTTGGCTCAGGCTGGGCTTGGCTCATTAAAACAAAAGACGGTTCTTTAGATATAGTTCAAAAGAGTAATGCTGAAAATCCTTTACAAGATGGCAATACGCCTTTATTAACATGTGATGTGTGGGAGCATGCCTACTATCTTGATTATCAAAACAGAAGACCGGATTACATTAATGCTTTTTGGAAAATTGTTAACTGGGATATTGTTGAAAAGAGATTCAAACAATAGTTTTAAATATCTTGTCTTAGATTAAAGGTGAAAAAATGGTTTTTAATTTTTTCACCTTTATTTTTATTATATTTTTTTCTTTGGATAACAACAGATATTTCGGTTCCGGGCGTTGAACTCAAAGTATCATATATATCTTGAAGTGTTGTGTTTTTATAATTTTTACCATTCAAACTAATAATTCTGTCATTTGCTTTTAAACCTGCTTCATAAGCCACGGAAGAAGGTCTTACATAAGATATTTTAAATATATTAAAATCAGGGCCTTTTGCTATTATATCTAATCCGCTTAAGTTAGGTTTGAAAGGTTCATCAAATTTTAAATTTTTTCTTAATATAAGTTTCTTTGACTGATAATCAATAACTACATCAAATCTACTAAACAGACCACCACCAATTAACCCATCCCATTCAATATTAAGCTTTTCAGTCCATATTCGACTTTCAGTATCAGGATATGCTACAATAATATCTCTAATTTCAATATCCTCTAATTCAATATTATTTACTCTGCCTTCCTTTCCTGTCATTTCACCACTAATACCTTTTCCTATAAATGAAGTTATTGTGGAATCTCCGGTCAAAAAATCATATTTATTATTTAAAAATAATGTATGACTGGCGCCTAAATCAACCAACAACGATAAATCCATTATTGAGTCGTTTATTCCTTGTAGACGGACATTTATATATGGTTTATTGTTATGCAGTTTAATTGGCATAATATGACTTCTTCTCCTTACCCGATAGTCCCTGTCTCTGTATACTCTAATATATCCGTACTCATAATTAATAAGAATAGGAAATTCTTTTAAAAAATCGTAGCCAATAATCCCATGAACAGGAAAGCCAAATATTTCTGAGAGATTGAATACCTCGTCATCTATTACAATCAAATCTAAACCTTTGCCACGAATACTTCCGATATCTATTGATGTGTCAGGGATTCGGATGCCTCTAATAACCCTTTCACCTCCCAACCCCAGAATATTTACATTTCTGTCTCCTTCCAAATCCAAAGCAACGGCAATAAGTGGTTCAGTTAAAATAGTCTTATTAACACCGGAGTCTAAAATGAAATTAAGTGGTGGTCCATTATTGATTCGTAGAGGAACAATAACTAAATTATGAGCAGTTTGAACATTGATTCTTGCTGAATTTCTGTTTGTGGTGAATTCAAAATTACTGTTATTTTCCGCCAATGAATAAAAGGAAAGCGTAAAGAATAAAAGTGTATTATTTATAATTTTTAAAGTCATATCAAATAATGTATAAGGTTTGCTATTGACTTTATTAATTCAAGCAGAATTATAATGTTTTTTTATGAACCTCCTTATATTACTAACGTTTAATTATTAAAAAAAGTTCATTAATCAACCAGTGTGAAGAGAATCAGAGGTAAAAGGAGTGGTGAAATAATTTTATTTTGATTTTTTACCAACAACACAGTAATACAGCCAAGTCGCTGTCGCTCCGCTCGAAATGACCAAGTCGCTTGATAGTATAGGGGATGAGGTAAAAGGAGTTGTGAAATTCTTTTATTTTAACTTTTTTAAATACTTGTTGATTTTTTTTACAAATCCCGGACCTTCATAAATAAAACCTGTATAGCCTTGAATTAAAGATGCTCCGGCTTCAAGTTTTTCTGCTGCATCTTTTGGTGAAAAAATTCCGCCAACACCTATAATTGGAACTTTTCCTTCAGTTTTTTTGGAAATATATCTTATAACTTCTGTAGATCTATTTTTTATTGGTTGTCCACTTAAGCCACCATTTCCTATTTTTTCTACTTTGTTTTTATTGGTAAACAGGTTATCTCTTTTGGTAGTAGTATTTGTAGCAACAATACCGTCAATTTTTGTCTCTTTAACAACATCAATTATATCATCTATTTGTTGTTCATTAAGGTCAGGGCTGATTTTTATCAGTAATGGCTTTTTTTTGGGCTTATCATTGTTGATATTCTGCAGTTGTATAATGATATCTTTTGTGTTATCCTTGTTTTGAAGTTTATCAAGGTCTTTAATATTAGGGCAACTTATGTTAACAACAAAATAATCAACATACTCGTGTAAATAATCAAAAACTTCACAATAATCATTTACGGCATCTTCATTTGGTGTATCTGTATTTTTTCCAATATTGCAACCGATAATAATTTCAGGTTTATTTTTTTTTAAGTTTTCAGCTGCTTTTTTTACACCTTTATTATTAAAACCCATGCGGTTTATCAAAGCCTTATCTTTTGTTAATCTAAATAAGCGAGGTTTGGGATTTCCTTTTTGACCTTTCGGGGTAACGGTTCCTATTTCAATATGACTAAATCCAAAGTTTTTAAGCTCATTATACAAGTTAGCTTCCTTGTCAAATCCGGCAGCCATCCCGACAGGATTATCAAAATTAAGCCCAAATAATTCTCTTTTTAGTTTAGGATAATTTACACAAAAAAAACTCTTTACTAAAAAAGCTACTCCGGGAATAGAAAAGGTTAGTTTTAAACCCTTAACAACCAAAAAGTGTATGCTCTCCGGTTTAAAAAAGCAGAATAATATAGGTCTTATAATATTTTTGTACATTATTTGTACTATTATTTTTGATTTTTAGAATTATCTTTAGGTTTTTCTTTAGGTGTTTTTTTATTTTCGCTTGTTTTGGTTTTTTTTACACTCTTCTCTTTATTCTCTTTTTTCTTTTTTTCGTCCTCTTCAGCCTTTTCTTCCTTTTTTTCTTCTTTTTCTTCTTCCTCTTCGTCTTTAGGCTCGGTTATAAGGTCTTTTTCAAGAAGTATATTGTACCACTTTATTATCTTTTTAATGTCGGAAGGGTAGACCCTTTCTTTGTCATAATCGGGAAGAATATTTTCAAAATAATCGCTTAATTCTTTGTTGCCGGCTTTATGATTAACGCCTGTTTTTTTTCCGTCTTCAGTTTGGAATATCTTCCAGAACACTTCTTTTAAAGGTATATCTTTTTCTTTTGTATATACACTAATATCCTCAAGTGTTGAAGAAGGATTTGTTGTAAAAATTGGTATTCTCTTACCATCATCAAGTGATTCGGCTATAATATTATTGTTTGTTTGTGAAATAATTTTATAAAGACCACTTTTACCTGATACTGAAAGAATTTTACTAAGATCCATAAAACATTTATTTAGTTTTCAAATACTTTTTTTATAATTTTGGAAAAAAATTCATGCAAAAATACAATAATAATAATTTATATTTAATGATAATTCAATAATTTTTTATGAAAATATCCATTAAGGTTAATATTTATGGTTTAGTTCAAAATGTCGGCTTTAGGTATAGTACTAAAGTAACAGCCGAAAGCCTTAATATCAAAGGTTATGTAAAAAACATGCATGACGGCTCAGTTTTTGTTGAAGCTCAAGGAGATAAGGAAAACATTGAAAAATTTATTCAGTGGTGTAAAACCGGACCAAGTTCTGCTCGCGTTGATGAAGTTGATGTTGAATATATCTCTGAGAGGCAATTTGAGAATTTTGTTATAAAATAAACCCAAATTAACATTTTAAAAATAACAGCTATGTTAAAACACTTATTGATTGAAAATTATGCCCTGATTGAAAAGCTTGATATTGATTTTGACAGAGGTTTTTCAATTATTACAGGAGAAACCGGAGCAGGAAAATCTATCTTGGTTGGAGCATTGTCGCTTATACTTGGACAAAGAGCTGACACGAAAGTTTTGCATGATAAAGAGCTAAAATGCATTGTCGAAGGAACTTTTTTAATTAAAGATTATGGCTTAGAAGATACTTTTGAAAAATATGAACTTGATTATGATGACCAAACCATATTAAGGCGGGAAATTAATCCCCAGGGTAAATCCAGAGCTTTTATCAACGATACACCTGTCAACCTAAATGTTTTAAAAAATATCTCTGAAAAACTTGTTGATATACACTCCCAGCATGAAAGTCTTCTTTTAAATAAAACATATTTTCAGTTTAATGTTTTGGATAGCTTTTGTGGTCATCATAAGTTGTTGAATGATTATAAATTAAAATATGCAGAATTTAACAACTTAAAAAACAAGCTGAATGAGTTAACGGAGAAAGAAAAGGAAACCAGAGCAAACCTTGATTACTACAAATTTCAATATGAAGAACTTGAAAAAGCAGGATTAGATCAAATTGAAAATTACAAGGAAATGGAAAGTGAATTAAACGTTCTTGAAAATGCATCTGAAATCAAGCAAAATCTTCAAAATGCACATTATCTGCTGGCTGACTCGGATAATAATATTTTAGAACAGTTGACTAACCTGCAAAATATAGTTTTATCTATAGATAAATATGATAAAAAATACTCGGATATTTTAAGTAGAATTAAGTCTGCATACATCGAAATTAAAGATATAGGGAATGAATTATCATTGTCTGCGGAATCAATAATATATGATCCGGAGCGTTCTGCTTTGCTAACGGAAAAGATTGATTCTATAAATAAATTGATAATGAAACATGGAGCGTCAGAAATAGATGAACTTGTTGATATTAAAGAAGACTATGAGAATAAAATCAACGAGATTGAGTTTATGGATGAAGAAATCGAGTCTATAAAAGAAAAATTGTTAGAATGTGAAAAAGAGGTTTTTGAATTAGGAGAAAAACTCTCTGAATCAAGGCAAAATAATTTTAAGGTAGTTAATAATCGAATATCTGAATTATTGCGTAGTTTAGGAATACCAAATGCACAATTTAAAATTGAGCATAACAGGCTGGATGAGCCAGGACCTTTTGGGTTGGATTTTATTAGGTTCAAATTTAGTGCTAATCTTGGCAGTGAAATGCAGGATATTTCAAAAGTCGCTTCAGGAGGGGAGATATCAAGACTTATGTTGAGTATTAAGTCGTTGGTTACGGAAAAAAGAGTTTTGCCTACAGTGATTTTTGATGAAATTGATACCGGAGTATCAGGAGAAGTCGCATCAAAAATTTCCTCAATTTTTGATAATATGTCGGAAAACATGCAAGTCCTTAGTATTACCCATCTTCCACAAATCGCTTCAAGAGGAAAATCTCATTATTTTGTATATAAAGTTGATGAGAATAAAGCAACTAAGACTAAGATAAAAAAACTTAGTGAAAATGAAAGGATAGAAGAGATTGCTAAGATGCTTGGAGGTGAAAATTTGACTGATTCTGCAAGAAAAACGGCAGAGGAGATGATAGGAAAAAATTAAAACTTTACTTGTTTAGCCAGTCATCTATCTCTCTTCTTTCTTTTTTAGTTGGCCTTCCTAAGCCTTTAGGACGTTTTAAAACAGATTGACTTTTTATAAGCTCTATCTTTTTATATTCCTCTTCTGGTGTTAGATCTTCCATAAATTTATCTACAAGCTTGGCTCCAACACGTTTATTAAGCAATTCTTTAACTTTAACTGTTTTTTCTATAGCTCCGGATTTAATAGTTATAATAGTGCCTTCAGATATTTCCCTTGAAGGTTTAACATCTTCATTATCAATTTTTATCTTTCCTGACCGGCATGCTCGAGTTGCAAGGCTACGGGTTTTAAATAGCCTTACACACCAAAGCCACTTATCTATTCTTGCAGAATTTGATTTGTTTTGTGACATAAAACAAAAATACTTATTTTTTTCTAAAATACAAAGTCATCGGAACACCTTTGAAATCCCAGTTGCTTCTTATTTTGTTTTCGACAAAGCGTTTATAGGGGTCTTTTATATATTGAGGTAAATTACAGAAGAAGACAAAAGATGGATAATAAAGAGGTAGCTGAGTAATGTATTTTACCTTTATTTGTTTGCCCTTATATATAGGTGGTGGATTTTTTTCAATTATCGGTAACAGAAATTCGTTTAACTTCCTGGTTGTTACTTTGCGCCTTCTGTTTTCATATACTTTAAGAGCTGTTTCGATAGCTTTAATAACTCTTTGACGATTTTTAACAGATGTAAATATTATAGGAACATCTTTAAAGGGAGATATTTTTTGTAATATTGATGATTCAAAGTTTTTAAGGGTTTTTGTTTCTTTCTCTATCAAATCCCATTTATTAACTACTAGTACGACGCCTTTGTTATTTCTTTTTGCCAGGGAAAATATATTCAAATCCTGAGCCTCCATCCCTTGTTGTGCATCAATCATAATAATACATACATCCGATTGCTCTATGGATCTGATAGATCTTAAAACACTATAAAATTCAATATTTTCGTGTACTTTGCCTTTTTTTCTAATGCCTGCTGTATCAATCATAAAGAAGTCAAATCCAAAACCGGAATACCTCGAATAAATAGAATCTCTTGTTGTTCCTGCAGCAGGAGTAACAATATTCCTTTCCTCTCCAAATAAAGTATTTATAAGAGATGATTTACCTACGTTAGGTTTTCCAACTACTGCAAGCTTTGGAATATCTTCTGACTCCTCCTTTTCAATATTTGTTTTAAACACGCTTACCACATCATCTAACAAATCTCCTGTTCCTGAGCCATTTATTGATGAAACAGGATATATTGGGTCCATGCCAAGTTCATAAAATTGTGATGCGTCATAAAATAATTTTGAGTTATCTGCTTTATTTGCAACCAAAAAGCATTTTTTTCCGGACTTTCTTAACCATCCTGCAACATCTTTATCCATAGATGTTAAACCTTCAATAACATCAACCAAAAAAAGTATTATATCAGCTTCTTCAACAGCAATTTCAACTTGTTTTCGAATTTGAGTTTCGTATAAATCATCAGAACCAATAACATAACCTCCGGTATCAATAACTGAAAATTCAACACCATTCCAGTCGGAATGACCATAATGCCTGTCTCTTGTAACGCCTGCAGTAGGATCAATAATAGCATGCCTTGTCTTTGTCAAGCGATTGAAAAGAGTTGATTTACCAACGTTAGGTCTTCCTACTAATGCTACTATATTTGCCATTTTATTTATTTAATGTATCCGAAATTACGAAGTTTATTTTCGTTTTCTCTCCAGTTTTTATTTACTTTAACGTGCAATTCCAAAAAAACTTGCTTGCCTATAAACTGCTCAATTTCTTCGCGTGCTTGTGTGCCGACTTTTTTTAAAGCATTACCCTTATGACCAATTAATATTGCTTTTTGAGAGTCTCTTGAAACAAATATAATACTTCTGATTTTTACAATTTTGCCCTCATCTTTATATGACTCAACAGTTACTTCAACAGAGTAAGGTATTTCCTTTTTATAGTTAAGTAAAATTTTCTCTCTTATAGTTTCAGAAACGAAAAATCTTATAGGCTTATCTGAAAATTGATCTTTAGGGAAATATGGAGGTGATTCCGGCAATAACTCAAGAATTTTATTAAATACTGTGATAATATTAAACCCTTTAAGTGCTGAAACAGGCAGTACTTTCCAATTTGGATATGATTTTTTCCATTCTTCACACTTTTCAACTACTTCATCTTGCGTAGCAAGATCAATCTTGTTTATTAAGACAATTACAGGTACATTAGATTTTTTTAGTTTATTAAGAATTTTTTCATGATCAAATCTCTCATGAATTTCTGTTAATAAGATAAAAATATCAGCATCTTCAAGAGCAGTTTCAACAAAAATCATCATTTTTTCCTGCAACTTGTATTTTGGTTCAATTATTCCAGGCGTATCTGAAAAAACAACCTGGCAGTCGTTATCATTATAAATACCCATAATGCGATGTCTTGTTGTTTGAACTTTTGGCGTGACGATAGCTAACTTCTCACCGATTAAGTTATTCATCAATGTTGACTTACCTACATTGGGGTTTCCAATTATATTAATAAATCCGGCTTTATGCATTTTTAGAAAATATGTTGTACTATTAAAATTAAGGTGCAAAGTTAATGCTTTTGTTAATTTATTTGACTTTATTATTGCTTATTAATAAAAATCCTTTAACTTTGCACTTTCAAATTTATGATATTTATATAGATAGTTCTTTGAGTTATACAATTATAATAGCAAATTAAGATAAAAGAAGAAATTACTATATTCTAATAATTGACAATAAAATTTATTAAATATATTGCGGGGTGGAGCAGAGGTAGCTCGTCGGGCTCATAACCCGAAGGTCGCAAGTTCGAATCTTGCCCCCGCTACTAAGCCTTGTGAACATCTTAGTTTACAAGGCTTTTTTTATAATTTTTAACTCTTTAACCCAATTAATCTATGAAAAAGACAATTTTTGTATTATTACTTTTCTGCTATTTTGCTAATTTACATAGCAATAACAAATCAATCAGGCTTGTTTTTACAGCAAATAATTTATGCGAAAACTATCCTTTGGATAGTATAACTGTTAATAATATTTCGAGGGGTGAAACGAAAACTCTCTTATATCCTGATACAGTATTATATCTTGAACCAATATCTTCAACCGGAATATTGGAAGGTAACAAACATGGAATAAAATTATCGCAAAACTTCCCTAACCCTTTTACAGAAAAGACGAAATTTAATTTAACTTCTCCTGAAAACACCAATGCTACAATACGAATTTTTGATTTGTTAGGTAAAAAAATTATTTCTAAAAAAATGTATTTAAATGAAGGAATTCACAATTTTACATTTTACGCAGATAATAATAATATTTATATATTGAATGTGAGTACTGACTTTGGCGATTTTCAGAAGGTTATGATTCAGCATTCGGGGCAAAACAGAAACCCCGCTTTATATTATAATGGTATTGTTCATGATAAATATAATAAATTTAATAAGTTTAATAAAACTAAAGGGTTTGAGTTTTATAAAAATGATACTTTAGAGTTTATAGGACATATTACTGATAATAATGTTTATAGTGATACAGTCAGGTTTGTTCCTTATTATGATGCTTTAGTAGAATTTTATATTAATTCAGATAGACCCTCATTGCCTAATATCGCCACAGGAAAAGAAGTTGTACATGAATATGAAGAAGGTTTGGTGTATGAAACTGAAAAAATTAAGGGAGCAATTTATAATTGGAATGTTCCGGATGATTGGGAAATAATTAGCGGACAAGGAACAAATTCAATTGTTGTTAATGCAGGGAAAAGTGAAGGAAGTATTTCTGTAAGAGCTCAAAATAACTGTGGCTTAAGCAATTTTAATTGGACAAGAGTAAGAGTAGTGCACAATGATTCTTTTGCGTTTGTTTATGAGACAAAACAATATCCTTTTAGAATAAGATTAAAAGTGCGTGACGCTGAAGACCTAATGATTGACTGGGGTGACGGAACTGTT
Source organism: Bacteroidales bacterium (assembly GCA_003559475.1). GTDB lineage: Bacteria > Bacteroidota > Bacteroidia > Bacteroidales > UBA7960 > PUKZ01. The sequence goes on along the minus strand of PWLF01000100.1, from coordinate 6,847 downwards.
GATACTATTAATGGAACAAAAATAGTTGATCACTTCTATAATGGAAGATATGAATGGACAGTAAATGTGTCAGGAAAAGCTGCTTTATTTGGGTTCAATGCTTACCGGCTACTTAATGATTATGCTAAAAATTTAAAAGATATTTTATCGCCTGTATCTTATGGTATTGAAGGTATTAAATATGCAGATTCTATGTTTGGAAATGTTAAAGTTGAAAGTTTTACTTGTAAAAATTTCTTTGATGAGGCATCTGCTAATGTTGTATCAATGTCGTATATGTTTGAACTCTCATCCTTTAATCAGGATATTAGTAATTGGGATGTAAGCAATGTTGAAAATATGTCATATATGTTTCATTTTTCTGATTTTAATCAAGAAATTGGTAATTGGGATGTAAGTAAAGTTGAAGATATGACACATATGTTTAAAGGATCTCCTTTTAATCAAAATATTGGTAAGTGGAATGTTGAAAATGTTAATAGTATGATACGTATGTTTAGCTATAGTCCGTTTAATCAAGATATTAGCAACTGGAATATAGGTAATGTAGAGGCAATGCAATATATGTTTTCTAAAACTCCTTTTAACCAAAATATTGGAGATTGGGATATTTCAAATGCAATAAATATGAGTGGAATGTTTTATTTTTCACCTTTTAATCAAAACATTAGTAAATGGGATGTAAGAAATGTAATGTATATGGAATCAATGTTTTTAGAAACTCCTTTTAATCATGATATAAGTGACTGGGATGTAAGTAATGTAGAAAATATGAGAGCAATGTTTGCTTATTCAGATTTTGACCAAGATATTAGTGGCTGGAATATTGAAAATATTGAAAATATCGAATATTTCTTATATGGAGCTGAAATGTCAACAGAAAATTACAATAAATTGCTTATAGAATGGTCTAAAAGAAACTTGCAAGAAAATATAATTTTTAATGGAGGTGCTAGCAAATATGACCTTGGTTATCCTGAAGAAAGAAGACAATTTATTATTGATGAATTTGGATGGACTATTGAAGATGGAGGAAGTTCCGGACAATATTTTGAAAAATTTTAAAAATTTAAAAAAATAATTAATTAACCTTAACTAAAACTTAAAAACTATGAAAAAATCAGTTTTCTTATTTACTATTACTTTATTTTTTTTAGTGAGTTTAAAATCTCAAAATAAATCACTAAAATTTGAATTTTCTGCAGAGTATAATTGTGAATATGCTCAATTAGATAGTGTTAAAATTGAAAACCTATCTAGTGGGGGAGTAAAAACTATTTATTATCCGGATACTATATTAGAATTATTTATAACTAACATAGATTATTTTAATTCTGATATAAATCAAATGAAATTATCAAATAACTATCCAAATCCCTTTTCAAACAGAACAAAATTTGACCTTGATGTTGCAAAACCCGGAGAATTCATTATAGAGGTTTTTGACATGAATGGAAGAATGTTAACTTACGATAAATCTTTTTTGGATAAGGGTTCTCATAATTTTTCTTTTTTAGGCTGTAATCAAAATAATTACATTTTAGTAGTAAGATCAGATTTTCAAATAGAAAGAAATATCATGCTTCGCATAGGAAATAATAATCAGAGAATGTATCCCGAAATAATCTATAATGGAATGTCATATATCAAGAATCAACAAGAAAGTGAAAGCTCAAATAAAGATTTTTTGTTTGGTATTGGTGACGAGTTGCAATTTACAGGCTATGCAACGAAAAGTTATGGTTTCAGCGATTATGATATTATTAAATCTATGCCTACAAGAGATCATTCTTATTTGTTTAGAATTAACAATGAGCCTCCGGATAAACCTGTGCATATTTATGGGAAAAAGGTTGTCTTGAAAAATGAACAGAGTTTAGTTTATGAAGTAGAAGAAGTTTATCCATGGAATACTTATAACTGGGAAGTTTCTGATGGATGGGAAATTATTAGCGGACAAGGCACCAATAGAATTATAGTAAATGCAGGTCAGGAACAAGGAAATATTTCTGTTATTTCGCAAAATAGTTGTGGTTACAGTGAAAAAAAATCCACTAGTGTTTTTATTGGTAAAGACGATTTGTTTTATTTTGAAATTGAAACAACAGAAGATAATACTGAATATAGTTTTCTTATTAGTGGAGTTGATTATTTTGAAGTTGATTGGGGTGATGGAAATTATGATGTTTTTTATCATGATGGAGAGCCCAAACATGATTATGGGAAAGCCGGAAGATGGTTAATAGCAGTAGAAGGAGAACTTGAAAGGTTTTCAATAAATACTGCAGATTTTTATCAATATGTATGGGATTGCGAATATTCTAATATGTTGAGGGATGTTTATTCTCCGGTTTCAAATGGTATTAAAGGGCTGGTAAGTGCATACAGAATGTTTGCTTATACCGGGATTAAATCTTTTAGCTGTGAGAATTTTTTTGATGAAGTATCTTCTGATATTACAATTTTTTCTTATATGTTTGAGATGTCAGATTTTAATAGTGATATTAGCAATTGGGATGTAAGCAATGGAGAATATTTTAATGGGATGTTTGTTAACTCACCGTTTAATCAAGATATCGGAAATTGGGATCTTAGTAGTGCTTTAGCTACGCCTAATATGTTTCGCGATACTCCATTTAATCAGGACATTGGAAATTGGAATGTGGAGAATGTTATAAATATGTATGCTATGTTTTACGAAACACCTTTTAATCAAGATATTGGAAGTTGGGATGTTAGTAATGTCCAAAGAATGGATTACATGTTCTTTGATTCCTGTTTTGACCAGGATATTAGTAAATGGGATGTTTCTAATGTGTCTGAATTTTTTAATTTTTTGGGAGGAACAGCTCAATTATCAGTTGATAATTATAGTAATTTATTAATGAAATGGTCTTTCTTAGATCTTCAAAAAAATGTTCGATTTATGGCTAATAATTCAAAATATAAAAAAGGAATCCCCTCAGAAAGGCGTGATTATATTATGTCTGAGTTTTATTGGCATATTTTTGATGACGGAAATGTTGATGAATTTGTTAGATTTAGATTGGATTTAGAAGTAGTCCCTGATAAACGGGGAAAAGTTTATGGAGCTCGGTATTATAATTTTCTTGATACAATTGAAATAAAAGCAGTGCCAAGTCCTTATTATCAATTTGTTAGATGGGAATCTGATGATATTGATATTGAAGAGCCTGAACTGGCTGAAACTTTAATTGCTCTACCAATTCATGATGCAACAGTAACCGCTTATTTTGAATTTGTCCCACCTGAAGATGAAGAAGAGTATTTTTGTTTTGCTATTGAAACAAGTGGAAATAGAACAAATTATAAATTTTTGGTTGAGGATGCTTCTAATCTTGAAGTTCAATGGGGTGATGGTAGTTCCGAAATAGTTAACGGTTCTGAAATTCTTTCTCATGATTATGGAGAGCCGGGATATTGGGCTATAAAGCTGAAAGGAGAAGCTAAGAGAATTAGTTTTTATATTGGCGACCCTTATAGTTATGCCGTTAATTATACAGATATGCTTGTTGATGTTATAACACCTGTTTCTAACGGAGTTTCAGGAATTACTTCCGCAAAGTTAATGTTTAGTGGAACAATGATGATAAATCAATTTACAGCTCTTGATTATTTTGATGAAACATCAGCTAATGTTACTGATTTTTCTAAAATGTTTTATTTTTCTAATATAAATATGGATGTTAGCAATTGGGACCTTAGTAATGCTGAGACTACAAGTTATATGTTTAGTTTTTCACCTTTCAATCATGATATTAGTAATTGGAATGTTTCTAACCTCAAAGATATGTCATTTATGTTTTATCATAATAAGTCATTTAATCAACCTATAGATAATTGGGATGTTAGTAAAGTAGAAAACATGCAACGCCTTTTTAGTAATTCTGAATTTAATCAAGATGTTTCAGGGTGGGATGTAGGTAATGTAACTAACATGTCAGGAGTTTTCTCTAAAGCTAAGAATTTTAATCAGGATATTAATGCTTGGGATGTAAGCAATGTGGAAGATATGTCATTTATGTTTGATAAAAATACGTCATTTAATCAACCTTTAGATAATTGGGATGTCGGGAATGTTGAAAATATGCTTGGAATGTTTGTTTCATCTGATTTTAATCAGGATATAAGTAGTTGGAATGTGAATAATGTGGAAAATATGTTTGGAATGTTTTTTAATTCAAAATTTGATCAAGATATATCTGAATGGGATGTTAGTAATGTTAAAAATTTTGGAGCTTTTTTGAAAGATTCTAAATTATCTACTAGAAATTATAATAAATTGTTAATTAAGTGGTCATATCTTGATTTGCAAAATGATATGATTTTTATTGGAGGAGGAAGCCAGTATGACCTTGGATTACCTAAACAAAGAAGGGATCTTATAATTAATAAATTTAACTGGCAAATTTTTGATGGTGGAGATACCGGAGAGTATTATTACTAAAATTAAAAAATATAAAATTATAGCAAAAGATAAAAAAAATGTGTAATATTGTCTTTCAAAATAAACCGAATTATTCTTTGCCTAACTGCTTTATTATTAGGGTTTTAAAAATAATCAAGCTAATTTAATAAATAAATAAGCGCCTGAAAATCATGTATTTGCTTTATAAGTAAATTTAAATTATAAAATTTTAATAAATAAGTGTTTAGTAAAAAATTAGTATTATGAAAAAAATCAGTTTTTGTTTAATTTTAGTTATTATGTTTATTGCAGGATGTTCTCAGGACAAGAAAAAAAATCCTCTATTATTGGAGTTTGATACACCTTTTGGCGCTCCTCCATTTGAATTGATAGAGGATAAACATTTTTTACCGGCATTCAAGGAAGCAATGAATCTTCATAAAGAAGAAATAGACGCTATTGTGAATAATCAGGAATCTCCTGATTTTGAGAATACTATAGTTGCTTTTGATAATGCAGGTGAAAAGCTTACAAGAATTTCCAGAATTTTTGGTGGTTTAAGAAGTGCTGAAACAACACCTCAACTTCAGGAAATTGCAAGGGATGTTACGCCGATGCTTTCAGAACATAGTAATTCAATACGCTTTAATATGGACTTATTTGAGCGTATTGAGCATGTATATAATGAAAGAGAAAATTTTGATCTTGATAAAGAACAAATGATCCTAGTAGAAAAAATATACGGTGATTTTGAAAGAAATGGTGTTGCTTTACCTGAGGATAAAAGAGAAAGGCTTAAAGAGATAAATGAAAGAATGTCTATGGTTTCTCTTGAATTAAGAGATAATTTGTTAGCAGAAAACAATAATTTTAAATTGTTTTTAGAAGATGAAGATGAGATTGCAGGGTTACCTAATCATGTATTATCTGCTGCGGCTGAGCAAGCTGAAAATGAAGGAAAAGAGGGGAAGTGGTTGATAACCTTGGATAATCCCAGTAGAATTCCTTTCTTGCAGTACTCTGACAGAAGAGATTTGAGAGAGAAAGTTTTGCTTGCTTATGTAAATCGTGGAGATAATGGTAATGAGTATGATAATAAGGAACTGTTTATTGAACTATTGCAATTGCGTCAGGAAATGTCTCAAATGCTTGGATTCAATAATTATGCTGAATATTTTACTGATATTCAAATGGCTGAAAATCCGCAAAATGTTTATGATTTTCTTGATGAAGTTTGGGAACCATCTTTAAACAGAGCTAATAAAGAATTAACTCAAATGCAAGAAATTATTGACAGAGAAGGAAAAGACTTTGACCTTAAAGCCTGGGATTGGTGGTATTATGCTGAAATTTTACGTAAAGAAAAGTATGATCTTGATGAGGATGAAATTAAACCTTACTTTACCATTGATAATGTACGTGAAGGCAACTTTATATTAGCTAATAAACTTTATGGCTTGACTTTTAAAGAAAGACCTGAAGTTCCCGTATATCATGAGGAAGTTGAAGCGTATGAAGTTTTTGATAATGACGGAAGTCATTTAGGGATACTTTATATCGATCCGCATCCAAGACCAGGGAAAAGAAGTGGTGCATGGTGTGGTGCATACAGGATGGGTCATTATAAAGATGGAGAAAGAATAGCTCCGATAGTTTATATAGTAATGAATTTTACCAGACCATCAGGAGATAATCCTGCTATGTTAAGCTGGGATGAAACAACAACATATTTCCATGAGTTTGGTCATGCTTTGCATAACTTCTTTGCAGAAGGCAGATATAACAGAACAAGTAGAAGTGTGCCAAGGGATTTTGTTGAACTGCCCTCCCAAATGCTTGAAAATTATGCCGGTCATCCGGATTTACTTAAAGAATACGCTGTTCATTATAAAACGGGTGAGGTTATACCTGATGAGTTAATAGAAAAAATAAGAAATAGCGAACACTTTAATCAAGGATTTATTCAAACCGAATATTTCGCAGCAGCTTATCTTGATATGGATTGGCATACAGCTGATATAACTTCAGATACTGATGTTAATGAGTTTGAAAATAATTCTATGCAAAGAATTGGATTGATTGATGAAATAATTCCAAGATATAGAACAACAAACTTTCAACATATATTCGGCCCGGGATATGCTGCAGGATATTATGTTTACAGATGGGCCGGGGTTCTCGATGCTGACGCTTTTCAGGCTTTCAAAGAAACAGGTGATATTTTTGACCAGGAAATGGCAGAAAGATTTCGTAATTATATAATGGCTAAAAATTCAATCTATGAAGGAATGGATGCCTATGTTAAATTTAGAGGAAATGAACCTGATATTGAACCATTTTTGAAAAGAAGTGGATTAAAATAATAAGGTAGCCTCTTTTGTTTAATAATTGTTAAAAGCATTGCAATTTATCACTATT
>PWLF01000277.1 GCA_003559475.1 Bacteroidales bacterium | reverse complement strand
TATCTACCAAACATTCAATGATTTGTCTGTGTTGATATCATTTCTAATGTCTGAAATAAGCGCCATTCGTAAATGGAGATAATGGTTTGTGGTTCTTGGATTAAATTATATGATCAGAAGTAATGAAATTGATAAATGTTTTGAAAGATTCATCACCAAGTGTCTTAATTTTTGATCCAGAAACACTATATAATTTTTTCAATAAAACTGCTGTACATAGTTGTTTTAACATTGTATTAAAAGCTTAAAATGGTTTTATAAGTTAACATTTTTTAAATGCCATTGATAGCTTAAATGTAGATAGTGAAGAGATTCATGAAAGATGATTAATCTGCATCAAAATGCAAAAAAATTGTCATACGATAATTACGATCAAGGTGTGGTTAAGGAGTTCCTGAACATTTGAATATGAATATCGCCGAATGGAATCAATGTTAATTGGTAATTAAAAGTAATATAAATAATGGGTATTTGTTGGGATTTAAGATTATTAAATCTACTGCTTCTTCATCTCTTGATTGTAATATTAACAGTTAGTTGCAGTGATCATAAGTCAAGTCAACTGGGAGAGAATGAGGCAATTCGTGTTTATGTAGAATTTGCGGATGGAAAAAATAGGGGTATATATGATCCTATAACTGATAGCAAAGGATTCCCTGATGAGGATTATGATGCAACTACTGCAATGGTTATTAATTGGCATAAAATGCCAGAAAATAATGATTTTCAGAATGCACGAATCAGGTATAGAAAGGTTCATCCCATTGAAACAGATTGGGTTACTAAAGAGGGAGGTTGTTTCGAATTTTGGTTTAGAGAAGAAATTATTTGTAGGATATTATTAAATAATTTAGATGCGAATTCACTTTACGAATTTCAGGTTAATAAGAATGGTCAAACATTCCGGTTTCGAACAATGCCAGAAAGTTTGGATGAAAGACCTGTTAAAATTGCGCTTACAGCTGACCATCAAACACCAAATTGGAGTAAGATTGCACACAACAATGCAAAAATTGTTGCTTTAAATAAACCTGACATGTTTGTGGTTGTTGGAGATTATGTTAATGATGAGGGGATGATTACAGAAGATAATGCAATTCGATGGGCAAAATATTTAGATGTTCTATATGGAGTTGAGAGTGGACATTTTTTATATGATATAGTTATTGAAGGAAATGTATATGAAAACCTAATTATACCTCATGTTACCGTTTTAGGAAATCATGAAACAGGACAAAGGAATCACATGCGCTGGCCTGCTGATTTCTATAGTCCTGGTGGTTCAAATTATCCCATGTTTGTATCAGCGAATTGGTTAGAGCTATTATTTCATTGGCCATATAAAAGTGAAGGGTTTTACAACGAGTATAATCCTAATCATCCGAATATAGACCCGGAACATGTTCGTGAAAATTTTGGGCATGGTGGTTTTGGGAAATTAAGCTTTTCGGATTATTTACTGTTTGTTGCACTTGACAATAGCCAGAATTGGGAAGGTGAACCGGAAAAAAATCTTAGAGACAGGGATGGTAACTTAATTACAGAAAAATGGCCATGGTTTGAAAATCTTCATGCAGATATCAGGCAGGATATATGGCTACAGAATTTATTGGAACCAGAAGGAAAACAAACTGCTGGAGAAATTTATGACTATATAATACCTGTATGGCACCGGGGATTGTTTGGCACTGGCAGGCTCAATATGAGTTATAAAAACAGAGGGTTATTGAAGTATTGGTTACCTGTACTATATAGGAATAATGTGAAAATTATCAAGGAAGCTCATGATCATAATTTTACAAGAACAGTTCCAATGAGTATTTACAAAGATCAACCTTCGAATACTTATTTGGAAAAGGTTGCATATCATCCACATTCATGGGAATTGACTGACCAATTTGATGACAGATATTTAGAAGAAAATTTCACTGTTAATGTTTTAAAAGATATTGATTCAGATAAAATTGTTGGTTGGGAATATGACGGTAATTATATCATATATAATGAAACAGGAATGATTACTATCGGTCATGGAGGTTGGGCAGCTGGCCGCCGGAATCCAGGACAATGGGGGGGAGGTAATGCAGGACTTTGGTTTGTGGATGAAAGTAAAGGAGGTGAGACATTTGGAGGGGAAGAATCTTTTCACATGACTTTTATACAATTGACAAATGAGGAATTACAAGTCGAAGCCTATCATCCTGATCAGTTACTCAATTTTAAAAATGGAAAGGAGCCAGTTCCAATTCATCGTTTTAAATGGGTTAAACATGATGAAAGTTGGTACGGATTTGATATAGACAAAATGGAATGGGGCAAATACGAAAAGTAAGATTAAGAAGTAGTTTGTAATTATTAATGTAATTTAAACATCCAATTATGAAATTTAAATATGTAACTATTTCAAAATTACTTAGTGTAATTACACTTTTTTATATTTCTTCGTTTTTGTTAGTTGCCTCAACTTATATTTTTTCTATTGAGAAAAAAAACAATGGATCACCAAACATAATTATCTTTGTAGCTGATGATGCAAATTGGAATGATTTTGGACCATATGGTAATGATATAATTCAAACACCAACAATCAATAAACTTGCTGAAGATGGGTTAACAGTGGAGAAAGCTTTTTTAATGGTTGGTCAGTGCAGCCCATCAAGAATTAGTTTGTTAACGGGTATGTATCCTCATGCTACCAGGGCTGAGGATTTGCACATGCCAATGCC
>PWLF01000094.1 GCA_003559475.1 Bacteroidales bacterium | reverse complement strand
GTGTCTCTTGTTTGATGTTGTCGGCTGTGGGGATGCCTCCTATCTCCGGGGTGTCCGTGAGTTCTTGATGGTTGTTGCTGCCTTGGTTGAGGCTGGGCGGTTGCTTTTGAAATTACTCCTATACTTACCTTAAAATTATCGGGGTTTTCTATACCTATAAATGAAAAAGGTAGTGTTATCATGTAATTTATAACTTCATTATCGTCTAAAAAAATAGTTGTTTCCTTTTCACCGGCAAATCTTGTTTGCTCTTCCGATTGAATAACGGCTCCTCGCTTTTTTATCGCAGCAATAAATTTGTCCGGGTTGAAGCTTTTCCTGTCGAGTGTGTCATTGAAGTCAATAAGATTGTCTTTTTCAATTCCGAAATATCTGTCTAATAAAGCAAACGTCGCTGCGGGATAAATCACTCCTACATCCTTGTTTTTTTCTGCCTCAGGATCAATCCATACTGAAAGCCCGTTGACTAAAAAACCTGCAGCAGTATATATCTCTGCTGCTTTTATCCATATACGAATATTTTCAGAGTTATGAACAGTTTTTATTCGAACTTTTGTATCAGGGAAAAAAACAAAGCCCGTATCAATGCTATACTTGTCTATGTCTTCAATATAATAGCTTTTGTTTTTAGGAAGGTCGGAAGTAGTTGAGCAAGAAGCTGAAATTACTGTGATAATGATAAAAAGAGAAAAACGATACTTTTTAAAACTAAAATCCATCATTTTGAAATATGTTTAATATTGCCATTTAAGGTATCAAATATACTAATAAAAAACTTATCTTTGAATCGTAATATTTTTAAATAAATATTCTATGGCAAATTAATCAACGAAAAAATTCAAAATAATATTTTTTGATTTTAAATATAATACTTTTTATAAGACATAAAATTTAAAACAGGTATGAGAAATTTTAAGATTATAACATGGAATGTTAATGGGATAAGAGCTTCTGTAAGAAAGGGTTTTTATGACAAGGTTAATGAATTGGCTCCAGACATACTATGTGTTCAGGAGACAAAAGCCAACAATGAGATAGTGGAAAAAATTGCTAAGGAACTTGACGGTTATGAGCTTTATGTAAATTCAGCTGTAAGACCGGGTTATTCGGGGACGGCAATTTTTACTCGCACAGCTCCGCTTTCTTATAAGTACGACATGGGCATAGAGGAGCATGATCAGGAAGGCAGACTTATTACTCTTGAGTATAAAGGGTTTTACTTGGTTAATGTTTATACTCCCAATTCAGGAGCCGAGTTAAAAAGACTTGATTATCGCGGGAAATGGGATAATGACCTTGTTAAATTTTTAAAAGAATTGAATGCCAAGAAACCGATAATATTTACCGGAGACCTTAATGTTGCACATGAGCCGATAGACCTGGCTCGCCCTGATGCAAATTATAACAAATCAGCCGGCTATACTCAAAAAGAAATTGACGGGTTTAAAAATCTTTTATCGCTTGATCTAATAGATTCTTTCCGCCATTTTAATGGAGATAAAATTCAGTACACTTTCTGGAATCAACGCTTTAAAGCCAGAGAGAGAAATATTGGATGGCGGATTGATTATTTTATGGTGAGCAGGCAAATTATTGAAAAGGTAAAATCAGCATTTATACTCGATGAGGTTATGGGATCAGACCATTGCCCTGCAGGGATTGAAATTGAAGGAGAATTAGTAGAATAACAAACCGAAATGGTCAGCGATAGCGGTGAAAAATTTGAAAATTTTATGAATTTTAACTGCTATGTAATTTCTGTAAATACTTTATTTTTGTCAATATTTTAGAATTTTTGTATGCTGTTTAATAAGTAAAATCCTGAATAAGAAAATGAAGAGTATAGTTATAATAGGAAGTGGTTTAGGAGGATTGATATGTGGATATATCCTTTCTAAGGAAGGGTTTGAAGTTACTATACTTGAAAAACATCATAAATTTGGCGGAAATCTCCAAACTTTTAAGCGTGACGGTGTTAATTTTGATACAGGAATGCATTATGTTGGAAGCTTAGATAAAGGACAGGTGTTATATAAATTTTTTAATTACTTTGATTTTTTAGGGAAAATAAAATACAGAAGACTTGATGAGGATGGGTTTGACCGCATCTTTATTAAAGATAATGAATATTCCTATGCTATGGGGCATTCAAACTATATTCATACAGCAAGCCAATATTTCCCGGAACACCACAAATCTATAAAGGCCTATATTAATAAAATTAAAGAAGTTGTAAATAATATTGATCTTTATAATTTAAGGGAGGTAAAATCTAAAAAAATAAATGATTTTAGTACTTATAATGAAAAAGTATATGATTTTATAACTTCGCTGACTTCAGATATCCGGCTTCAAAACTACTTCTCTGCTCTTAATTATCTTTATTCAGGGGAGAAAGAAAAATCTTTGATGTATGTTCATTCATTGATAAATAATCATTATATTGAAAGTTCATACAGATTTGTTGATGGCAGCCAACAAGTTGCAGACGTTTTTGTGGAAAATATTAAAAAAAACGGAGGCAAAGTACTCAAAAATAAGGAAGTAAAAGAGTTTATTTTTAATGAAAACAAGACTTTAAAGGCGGTTAAAACTAAATCGGGTGAGCAATTTTATGCAGATTACTTTATTTCAAATATGCACCCAAGTAATACAATGTGTCTTGTGCCTGATGATATGATTAGAAAATCATATAAGAAACGTCTTATGAGATTGCCTAATACCATTTCTCCTTTTACTGTTTATGTTGTATTGAAAGATAAGTCAATTGAATATATGAATTATAATTATTGTTATTATGGCATTGATGATGTTTGGGGTGTGGATAATTACAGCAAAACCTGGCCTCCTTTTTTAGGGATGTACCCCCTCGCCGACAGTATTGATAAAAAATATACAAGGGGCTTTTCTTTGATGACCTACATGGATTATAATGAATTAAAACCTTGGAAAAACACTTCTGTTGAAAATCGAGGAGAAGATTATAAAGAGTTTAAGATGGAAAAAGCTCAAAAGGTATTGGATATTATTGAAAAAAGATTCCCGGGTATTAAAAGTAAAATTAAGTCCTTTTATACTTCAAGCCCTTTAACATTAAGAGATTATACCGGTTCAAAAAATGGTAGTATGTATGGAATTATCAGAGATTATAATAACTTGAATGAAAGTTTTATCCTTCCACGAACAAAAATTTCAAATCTATATCTTACAGGGCAAAATCTTAATCTTCATGGAATGCTTGGAGTTTCAATAGGAGCATTGCTCACATGTGCTGAATTTACAGGCCTCAACTACCTTATCAGAAAAATAAATAAAAAACATGACTAATAAGTGTGATTTTCATTTTAATAATATTTGCGAATATTATTCTTTTGTAATTAATTTAAATTATTTTAATAAATTTGCAAAAAATAGTGTGAAATTTATGAGCAAGTAGTTGTTAAATGATTTTAACCAAAAAATTGGTTGATTAAACAGTCAAAGTCTCTAAAAATTTTGTAACTTTATAGTGTAAAAAGTTATTTTGAAAATGTCAAAAGAATAACGGTCATGCAAAAAAATGATATTGTTGAAAAAGTTAATGCGTTTTTGATTGACGAGTTTGAACTTGAGGAAGATCAGGTTCAGCCGGATGCCTTATTAAATGATGACCTTGATATAGAAAGCCTTGATTTTGTTGATATCGCAGTTGCTATTGAAAAAGAATTTGGTTTCAAAGTAATAGGCGAGGAAATGGCAGAAGTAAGGACATTAGACGACCTGTATGAATATATTCAAAAAAAGGTTAATAAATAGTAATGGCTGAATGGGATGGAAGAACCAGAGGAGGAGCTACCGGGTATAAAATTTTTATTTGGATTTTAAAAAATACAAATATCCGCTTAGCATATTTTGTTCTCTATTTTGTGGCTTTTTGGTATTTTTTGGTTATGAATAAAAAGCCAACCTTTTTTTATTTCCGTAAAGTTTTAAAGTATTCTAAAATAAAATCAATTATTAGTATATATAAAAATTACTATACCTTTGGTCAGGTTTTGATTGATAAAATTGCTGTACTTGCCGGTTTTTCTTCAAAATTTACGTTTGAATTTGAAGGTGAAGAGTATTTACATCAGATGGCAAAAGAAAATACCGGAGGGATTTTAGTTGGTTCGCATCTTGGTAATTGGGAAATAGCAGGACAGTTGTTGGAACGCATTGACACAAAAATCCATATCCTTATGTATGATGGAATGCAGCAACAAATTAAAGATTTGATGGACGAAGTTGTTCAAAAAAAAAATATTGATATTATTCTTATTAAAGAAGGGGATGGTTCTTATCTTATTAAAATAGCAGAGGCACTAAAAAATAAGGATATTATTGCAATGCACGGCGACAGGTATTTGCCGGGCACGAAAACTATAACAACCGATTTTTTGGGATATAAAGCAAAATTTCCTACGGGTCCTTTTTATCTCGCAGGAAAATATAAGGTTCCTGTTGTTTATGTTTCCGCCATGAAAGAAAAAACAACGCATTATCACTTTTTTGCAACTAAACCAAAATATTTTAAATATCCGACTAACCTTAAAACAAGAGATGCTGAATTAAAAATCATGGTAGATGATTATGTTAATGAAATGGAAAAGGTCATAAAACAATATCCTTTACAATGGTTTAATTTTTACAAATTTTGGGAAACGGATATAAAAAAATAACTTAATCAATTATAGAGTAATATACTTTTATTATGGAAAATTACGGGTCAGATAAAAAAAGTGCTAAAGAAGCAAAATCGTATGCGCAGCAAATAGCATTTGCTCCTATGATGTTTCAGGCAGCGAGAGCTATGAGAAATCTTGGAATATTAGATGCGTTAGAGCATAAAAAAGACAGTGGCATGAGCATTAAGCAGGTTGCTGATGAATGCAATTTACCGCTTCATGGAACTAAAGTATTATTAGAAGCGGGAATCAGCTTGGAGCTTGTTTATGTGAAAGATAAAAAGTTTTTTATAACCAAAACCGGCTGGTTTATTCTTAAAGATGATCTTACAAAAGTAAATATGGACTTTGCTCATGATGTTAATTATTTAGGATTTTTTGATCTGGAAAAATCCATTAAAAATGAAAAGCCGGAAGGACTTAAAGTTTTTGGTGATTGGGATACAATATATGAAGGTCTTAGTAAGCTCCCTGAAAAAGTGCAGGATAGTTGGTTTAAATTTGATCATTACTACTCAGATGTTGCTTTCCCTGAAGTTTTACCTGTGATTTTTGAAAAAAAACCTAAAAATATCCTTGATGTCGGCGGAAATACAGGAAAATTTTCAATTAATTGCTGTAATTATGACCCTGATGTTAAAGTTACTATTTTAGATTTACCGGGACAGCTTGAAAAAGCCGAAAAAAATATAAAAGAAGCTGGATTTGAAAATCGCGTGGATACTCGCTCGGCTAATTTATTAGATTCTTCAGTCCCTTTTCCAAAAGGATACGATGCTATATGGATGAGCCAGTTTCTTGATTGTTTTTCTCAAAAAGATATTATACATTTGTTGCAACGTGGAAGAGAGGCGCTTAATGATAATGGAACGTTATACATACTTGAAACGTATTGGGATAAACAGCAATATGACGCTGCTATGTATAGCTTACATGCTACCTCATTGTATTTTGTCTGTCTTGCAAATGGCTGTAGTCAAATGTATCACTCGGAAGATATGATAAAACTTGTGGAAAAGTCAGGAATGTACATAGATAAAGTTGTTGATAATATTGGGATTAGCCATACACTTTTTGCATGTAAACCTAAATAAGAATGTTAGTTGAAAAAAATAATATAAAAAAATATATCCCGCAAAGAGAGCCATTTATTATGGTGGATAATTTAATAGAAATGGGCGAAGATACCATAGTTTCTGACTTTAATGTTTCTTCTGATAACCCGATGATTAAAAATGGATTTTTCTCTGAGAGTGGGATGATTGAAAATATAGCGCAAACAGCAGCGGTTGGCGTTGGGTATGAAGCTGAACAAAATAATGAAAAAGTTAAAAAAGGATTCTTAGGGGCAGTAAAAAACCTTAAAACATTCGATCTTGCTAAGTCGGGAGACACTTTAAAAACTAAAGTTAAAATTATAAGCAAAATAATGAATGCAACAGTAATTCATGGAATAATAGAATTGTCAGGTAAAAAAATACTGGAATGTGAAATGAGTTTTTTCCTTCAAGATTAGTGAAATTTATTGAAAGATAATTAATGTTTTTTATTTAAATTAAAATATAATAAAATGAGTACAGCAATTTTGTTTTCTTCAAAATATGGAAGTACCGAAGAGGTTGCGAGTGAAATTCTAATAAAAATTGAAGCAGATATAGTTGATTTAATTAACCTTAAATATAATAAACCGGATATAAAGGATTATGATAGACTAATAATTGGGTTGCCTATATTGGCTGAAAATACAACAATAGAGATGAGAAACTTCCTTAAAGAAAACGAAAAGGAGATTTATGAAAAAATTATTGCAGTGTTTATATTATGTTGGGATACTCAAAGGCGGGATAAATATTTCGAGAAGATTTTTGGCAATAAATTGCATAAAGATTGTATAAAAGCTTGTGTAGGCGGCAAGTTAGATTTTGAAAAGATGATGGATATTGAAAAAAATATAATTCAGCAAATGACCGGCTTGGAAAAGTCTTCTTCTAATATTTCTCAATCTGAAATAGATAATTTTGTTGAAAAGATTAATAATTTAATAAATAAGTGATTCATTTGTGAAAATATTATTAATACTTGCATCCGGAGATTCTGACCCTTTAAAGAATCTGGATCCTTTTATGCCACTTATATTTCCTATTTTGGCATCGGTAGCACCTGAACATAACTATACATTCATTGATTTGCTTAAGGATAATGAGAGCGCTTTAAATTATAATAAGAATTATGATTTAGTTGGAATAAGTTACAGGATTTCAGCTAAAGATAAAGCATACGAGATTGCTGACCGATACAGAAAAAATAACATCCCTGTTGTGCTTGGAGGTCCTCAAGCTTCTACTTTGCCATTTGAAGCAATAGAGCATGCTGATGCTGTTGTTGTTGGAGAGGGAGAAAAGTTATGGCAAATTATTTTAAATGACCTAAAAAATAATAATCTCAAAAATTTTTATGTAAACTCTCCGGTAGAATTTAACAGTAAATCTTATTCTTATTATCAGATATATGATTTCCCGGCTTTAAAGAATATAATTGAACCTAAGAGAGATATTATAAAAAAGAAGTATTCTTTTGATGTAATATACTCATCAAGAGGATGCCCTGTTGATTGTAGTTTTTGTACAGTAACTAAGCTATTTGGCAAAAATATTAGGTTAAGGGACGTTGATTCTGTTGTTGAGGAAATAAAAACTTTGAGAAGAAAATTTTATTTGGTTGATGATACAATTTTTGGTAGACCTTCATGCTATGACCATTATCTTGAGCTGTATCAGAAAATGCAGAAAATAAAAAAGAAGCGTTTCTGGACAGGTCAGGCTAACCTTGATGCAGCTGCAGATCCTAAAGGGCGACAAGTTATAGATGAAGCAGCTAAGTCAGGGTTTTCTTTTGCTTCAATAGGGATAGAAACTATTGATCCTGAAAATCAAGCAAGTACGGGCGTTGATAAAAAGCTGGGCGTTAGTAAGCAGAATATGATAGATGAACTTAAAGATAATATTTTTTACATTCAAAAACAAGGGATATCAATATCTGGTTGGTTTACCATCGGATTAGAGAATGACACCATAAAATCCTGCCTTAAAACTATTGATTTTTGTATAGAAACAAATATATTTCCGGTATTTTCTCCTATTCAGGTTTTTGAAGGAACAAGACTTTATGAACAGCTTAATAATGAGGGTAAACTAATTGATAGAAAAACCAATGTTACAAATATTAAACACAAACACCTGTCAAATCAAGATCTTTTATATATAATGGAAATTGCACTTAAAAAAGGATATTCAACAAAAATTATTATTAAAAGAACTTTTTATCATTGGAAGCTTTTTATAAAATTAAAAAGAGGACATGTTGACCTTGTTTATAGAACTATGTATGCTTTTATTGCTCAGCTTAGAATAAAAAGAATACAAGCAAAAGAATTAAAAAGGTTTAAAAGTAGATTAAAAAGCAACTAATCTTATATTTGTAATTAAGAAATTTATTATTCTAAAAAATGAAACAGAGTTTTTCATTTTATGAAAGCGTTTATGAAGTTGTAAAAAAAATCCCTTATGGTAGGGTTTCCACTTATGGTGCAATAGCCAACTATTTAGGATTAAAGAGTTCAGCCAGAATGGTTGGGTGGGCTATGAATAAGTCGCATTATAACCTTGATAAAATTCCGGCACATAGAGTTGTTAATAGAAATGGGGTTTTAACAGGAAAGCATAATTTTGGAGGGCAGAATATAATGCAGCAGTTGTTGGAGAATGAAGGAGTAATAGTAGAAAATGATATGATTATTAATTTTGAGGAGCATTTTTGGAATCCTATAGAAGAGTTAGATTAAAATATTTTTCTAAATATGTTATAAAATAATAATGTTATGGCAATTATTAAAACAATCAGGGGATTTACCCCTAAATTTGGTAAAGGGTGTTATTTGGCAGATAATGCAACAATAATCGGAGATGTTATAATCGGAGATAATTGTAGTATTTGGTTTAATGCAGTTATAAGAGGAGATGTCCATTACATAAGAATTGGAAATAAAGTAAATATTCAGGATGGAGCAGTTATTCATTGCACTTATGAAACAGCTCCTACAAGTATTGGAGATAATGTTAGTATCGCTCACAATGCTATTGTTCATGGCTGTAAAATAGGGAATAATGTATTGGTCGGGATGAATGCCGTTATTATGGATAATGCTGAAATAAAAGATAATACCATTATAGCTGCAGGTAGTGTAGTGTTAGAAAACACAATTGTTGAATCCGGAAGTGTATATGCAGGAACCCCTGCAAAAAAAATCAAATCAATAAACCAAGACCTTACTAAAAACCTTTTAGAAAGAATTTCAAATAATTATTTAAAATACTCAAGCTGGTATATTGATGAAGATAATAAATAATCTTTACCTTGCAATTTTTACTTTTTTGTTGAATGTTTGATTTATTGTTTCAACATGAATAAAATATATTCCTGAAGGCAAATTACTTACATTTATTTCTGACTGACTTGTATCTTCGGTTTTTTCAATTACCAACTGTCCGTTAATATTATATAATTTTATTCCTTTTATAGTATAGGGTGCTTCAATAATAAACTTGTCCTTTGCAGGATTAGGATAAATTAACAGAACGTCCTCTTCAATGACAGGAACAGATACTCCTTCTTCAAATTCAACCGTGACATGTATTTCCTTATCAAGATTTTCATATACAAAAATATCTTCTTCCCCGTTTTCTTCAACAATATCTCCATTTACTGTCCATTCTTTAACAACATATCCATCATCCGGATCTGCGATAAAACTTATATCAGTGCCCCCTGCAACCGGATCTCCTGATACCATTTCGCCTTGGCTAACCTCAGCGGTTAGATTTCCATTATCGCCAATTACTTCATAAGTAACATTATAATATTCAGGCATATAAAAGTCAATAGTAACTATATCAGAATTTCCTGTTGTATAAAATGATTGAACACCTGCATAGTGATCTTCGCCAATTGCAAGGTCAGTAAACAAAATTTCGGTATCCATATAATCCGTTTCAATCGGAGTATCTGTATCATTAAGAAATACGCTGAAGCCATAAAAAGCTTTATTATCTTTGCTATTATGAGTAAACTTGCTCATTTCCATTTTTTGTTTATTTTCATCTGCTCCGATAGAAATATTGTCTATAAACCAATAATACCACAATCCATCATCAGTAGGCCCATCAACAGCATTAAAAGCAATATAAACATCTTGTTCAGCATAATCGTCAAGACTTATGATAACCGGATGTTCATAATAATTCCACCCACCGGATTTTTCGGAAGCGTCCCACAAAATGTCCCAATTATTACCGCCATCGTTAGAAATTTTTACGTAATAATGGTCATTATAATTAGACCCGTAAAATGCCACAGTCCAAAATTCTAACTCAAAATCCTTCCCTACTGTAATTTCGGGTGAAATTAGCCATTCATTCTGATGGTTTATGCTTGACATAAGTCCAATATGGTAATTACCAAAAGGTGAAAAATTCTCTGTAGAATAGTTATTTACCGTCCATGTTGAAGGCATAGCTCCTGTAATTTCATCATTATTGACGATTGTGTCCCATTCCTCAGGAAGTTCACCCTCTTCAAAGTCTTCAAACAAAAAGGTCCCAAAAATATTATTCCAGCTAAATAAAGCTTTTCCGGGTTCCAGCTGAATTATTTCTACATCAAGTCCGAATGGCTCAACAACATCTTCAATTAATTCGACTGAATAAGAACCTTCTTCGGTAATATCAATATCTTCAGCGTGATATTCTTTAAATCCATTTAGATTGATTGTAAGGTCATAATGCCCTTTCCATACCTCGTCAAATATAACTTCTCCGCTTGCAGGAGATTCCATTGTGTAGCTGAACTGTGCAGGTTCCTCTGTATTGACAAGGTTTACTATAGCTCCTTCAGGTTCATCTCCTGAATTTGTTGTTATAGATACCGTAAAAGATACTGACATATCTTTAGGTAATGGATTAGATAGTGCAGGAGTGGATATAGCGTCATCCGGATAAATTGCTTCAACAGCATACTTGTAAATACCCATTTCCTGAGTTTCCCAGTCATTATCAGTATATTCCCAGTCATCATGCTCTGTTTCTAATTCAACCCATTCGGCTTTATTATTCCAATCGTCTTTTAATAAACGATAAATATTGAAACTTTCGGGGGTTGTTTTAATGTCATATTTAGAATCGGCTGTATTGTATTTTGGATTCCCGGGGTTAATATCTGACTTCAATTTTCCTTTTGAAAGTTTTGTTTTATTAACTTTTGGGGAACTTTCCTTTTTATCAAGAGTTTTGATTTCGCCAAAGTCAAATCCATAACCACGTAATAAATAATTAACATTAAAGCCCCATACAGAAATATCTCTAAAATCTGTCTCGGTGCTGGTTATGTCAGGATTAAAAAACTGCGTTCCGTGTTTAAAATTCCATGGCTCTCCTCTTCCATTATCAACAGCCAAGCCAATAAACCCTTCATAGCTTAGTCCTATGAAGAAACCATGTGGAGCATAAACAGGTTCAGAAAGTTGATAAGTATTCCATTGGTTATTAATATTTGGAACATCTTCAGCTGTATATAAAATATTGTCTTTATCAGGAGCACCATATGGAGTAAGACCTAACACCCATACTTTAATTGATTCATGAAGTCCCCCCTCATTCGTTAAAACCCATGCTATTTCATGTAATTCTGCACTTCTATGATGAGCATTTCCTAATATAGAATTTAATGTGCCTCCTGTACTGCCAAGTTGTTCAACAGGAAAGCCATCGTCATATCTGAATTCAGTTATTTCTTGTGAAGGAGCTTCCCAAGTGATTAAAGCATCATTGCCATCTTCTTCGGCTTTAACTTTTGACACGGGAAAAGGAATTAGTTCAAGCAAAATGTCTTCTAATTCAATATCCTCTTCTTCCGTAGTTATGTTTTCTGAGTATGGATGATATTTTTCACGATTAACAAAAATTGTATATTCTTGATTAGCATACACATTTTCTATTTCAAATTCACCATCAGCATTAGTATTTGTGTTAGCCTCACTATAACCTTTTAATTCGATACTTGCGTTTTGTATACCGGTTGCAGGGGCATCACTTCCTGATACAAAACCGGAGATTGTTAAAGTGGATAATAAATCTAATGTAGCATTTAGTGTAGTTGTTTCTCCGGCATCAATTATAACATTATCTTCGGCAAATGTTGAATATTCAAATTTATTAAACTCAATTTCGTGAGTTCCTTCTATTATATTAGGAATTTCGTAATTACCAAGTTCATCAGTAAAAGTAGTGTATCCGGGATAACCGCCAACAGAAACTTCCACATCTTCAAGTGGATTACCTAAAGTATTTTCTACTGTACCTTCCAGAACCCCTAAAGGTTCTTCGCTAACTAAACAAAAACTTGAAGGATATATTCTTGTATAAAATCTATCAAATTGGTCAAAATAACCTGACTTGCCAACACCTGTTTCACTGTTTATAATTAATAACCAACAATTAGGATTATTTTTTGACCAAAAAGAAAACCACCCCTCTGATATTGAAACATTGTCATCTAAATCAATAGTAAAAGAATAGACTGCCCAAGTACCAAAATTAACATTTTCATCTTCAATAGCAGGTACTAAATGAATTTCGGATGCTATAACATCTCCGGGCTTACCATCATCATCTTCGTAGAACGTGACTTCAATGTCCATAATATTTGAAGTGCATGGATTCCAATTTTCTCCATCATGATAAGCTTGAAGACCCCATAAAGATATTTCACTTATTTCACCACCCGGCAGATTAGAAAAAAAAGTGTAATTTTTAAAATCAAAATCTTCAGTTGATGGATATCCTAAGCTTCCATCAGGCATATTACTTAAAACTGTGCCTTCAGGGCAAGAATAACCGTTTTCTTTTGTAAAAATTGATGACTTTTCCACGGAAATAACAGACTCATCATTTTTCTGACTGTTTACCATAAATATTTGAGTTGAAAATAATATGGCAAAAACAATAATCGAAATTCTTTTTTCCATTTGCATTAAATTTAATTTCTAATTGCTAAATATTATATAAAAGCACAAAGTTATAAACTTTATTTCAAAAGTAATATTTTTTTAATTATAACCATTAAAAAATTCTTTCTATCGTGAAATTTTTTCAATATCTTCAATTGTTTTTGGAATAGGTTTGCCTAATACTTTATATCCTCCGTCACTTGTAACAAGTATATCATCTTCTATTCTAATTCCACCGAATCCGATATAAGATTTAACTTTTTCGTAGTTAATAAAATCTTTGAATTTATTTTCATTTTCCCATTTTTCAATTAACTGAGGGATAAAATATATCCCCGGCTCAACAGTTAAAACAAAACCATCTTTTAGTTCTCTTCCTAATCTAAGGTTTCCTGTCCCAAAAATATTAGGTCTCTTCACTTTATCATCATATCCTACGAACTTTTCTCCTAAATCTTCCATGTCGTGAGCATCAAGTCCAAGCATGTGTCCTAATCCGTGTGGCATAAAAAGAGCATGAGCTCCTTCATTCACAGCAGTTTTTATATCGCCTTTCATAAGACCTAAATCTTTTAGTCCTGAAGCAATTATCTCACATGCTTTAATATGAATATCCAGATTTTTCGCTCCCGGCTTGATAGCTTTTATAGCAGTGTTTTGTGAATCGAGAACAATGCTATATATTTCTTTTTGTTTTTGAGTAAACTTACCCCCGACAGGTGTAGTTCTCGAGTGGTCAGTAGCATAATGAAGAGGTGATTCGCATCCTGCATCAACAAGTAAAAGATCACCTTTTTCAAGACGGTTACTGTGGTCATGGTTGTGAAGGGTCTCTCCATACTTTGTAAGAATTATTGGAAAGGAAGTCATAGAATCAGCGGATAAAGCTATGCCCTCAATAACACCCGCAATATCTTTTTCATAAGTCCCCGGCTTAGCCATTTTCATAGCTGTTGTATGCATCAAAAAAGCAGTTTCCATAGCTGTTTCCAGCTCTTTAATCTCTTCTGCTCCTTTTATTGATCGCAAATCAACAACGCCTTTTATAAGTTCTGTTGAGGATTGATTATTTAAATTATCAATGGGGATATTTAAAAGAGTACTTAGTAAAATTTTGTTTTCTGCTCTGTATGGAGGGAGGTAGTGTACCTTATTATTTTTTGATAAAGCAAGTTGTATTTTTTCATCCAGCTTTTTAAAAGGTTGAGTTTTTTGTATTCCAACTTTCTCAGCATTTTCTTTTAGTGTTGGCTGAGGCCCTGTCCAAACAATATCATCTATTGTTGCATCATCGCCGAACAAAATTTCTTCGCCGGTATCGAAATCAATAACTGCAGCAAGACCGGGAATATCAAGCCCGAAAAAATATAAAAAAGAGCTGTCTTGTCTGAATTTGTATGCATTTGCCGGATAATTCATAGGAGAATCAACATTACCCAAAAATAAAGCAACTCCTTCTGATATACTTTCTTTTAACTTTTTTCTTCTTTCAGTATAAATACTCTTGTCAAACATAAAAACCTAAACTTTAAATATTGTGAAAAAACGTTTATTTTTAATTATCAAAAATTTTGCTAATTTTAATTTGAACAACAAAGATAATTCAAATTTTTTACACGTGTTATCAACTAAGATTAATTGTTTTTGAAATATTAAGTAATGTCTTTTTATTTTTATTGAACGCAAAACGGAAACATTTAACAAAAATCTTAATTACAGAGACTTAAAACCAACCTTTTTATTTAATTTTTAAACAGATAACAAAAAAAATTGTAAATTCGTAACAAATTATTTAAAAAAAATTTAATGTCGGGAAACAGTATAGGTAAAAAATTAGTTTTAACAACTTTCGGGGAGTCTCATGGGCCTTGTATAGGGGGCGTTATTGATGGATATCCTGCGGACTTAAACATTGATTATGATGATATTAAAAGAGAGTTAGCTCGACGAAAACCGGGGCAATCAAAACTTGTAACCCCTCGTAAAGAGGAAGATAAGGTTGAGTTTTTATCAGGTATTTATAAAGGAAAAACCTTAGGTACTCCAATAGCTTTTATTTTAAAAAATAAAGATATCAAGTCATCGGATTATGATGAGCTTAAAGATTTATATCGTCCATCTCATGCGGATTATACATATAGTGTTAAATATGGGCATCGTGATGAAAGGGGCGGGGGACGAGCTTCTGCAAGAGAAACTGCTGTCAGGGTGGTTGCAGGGGCTTTAGCTAAACAATTTCTAGCTAAACATAATATTTTTGTTAATGCTTATGTTATTAGAATTGGTGATGTTGAATATGAGGACAGAGATGTAGCTCATGATATTGTAAATATAGAAGAAAGTCTTGTTCGGTGTCCCGATCCAAAAGTTTCTGAGCAAATGATAAAGCATATTGAAAAAGTTAAAGAAGAAGGAGATTCAATAGGTGGAGTTGTTAAATGCATTGTAAAAAATGTTAAACCGGGACTAGGAAGCCCTGTATTTGATAAGCTACATGCTGACCTCGGTAAAGCAATGCTTTCTATCAATGCTGTTAAAGGGTTTGAGTATGGGAGCGGATTTGAAGGTTCAAAAATGAAAGGCTCCGAACATAATGATGCGTTTGAGAAAAAAAACAATGAAGTAATCACTAATACCAATTATTCGGGAGGTATTCAGGGAGGTATAAGTAATGGTATGGATATATATTTTAATGTTGCGTTTAAACCAACTCCAACAATTAAAAAAGAGCAAACAACGATTGATAAAAAAGGAAATAAAATAAAGTTTGCCGGGGAAGGACGCCATGATCCTTGTGTCGTTCCAAGAGCAGTGCCCGTTGTTGAGGCAATGGCAGCAATAGTTATGATGGACCATTTTTTAAGAGTTTAAATATTATTAACCAAAAAATTATCAAAAATGAAAAAAATCAAAAAAACATTGAAAATTACCGGAATAGTTATTGCAGCTATTTTGGTTTTATTGATTGTCACTCCAATCGCTTTCCAGGGCAAAATAGGAGAGATGGTAAAAAAAGAGATTAATGAAAGTGTCAACGCTGAAGTTGATTTTGACTCTTTTCGAATATCGTTGATACGGAACTTTCCGCATGTTTCTTTGAGAATTAACGGATTGTCAGTTGAAGGCGTTGATGAGTTTAAGGGTGTTAAACTTGCCGACATCGGCTCAATTTTTGTATCTGTCGATGTAATGAGCTTTATCAGAGGGGATACATGGGAAATTCGTTCAATTAGAATAGATAATCCTGATATTACGGTTATAGTTTTGGAAGACGGAACAGCTAACTGGGATATTATGATTCCTTCGGAAGAAATTCCGGAAGAAGAAGAGGAAGAAGAAATTGAAGAAGATACAGAGCCTGCGGAATTTAATCTCGCATTAAGAAGATTTGAAATAAGAAATGCTAATATCATTTATGATGATGCTCCAATGAGTTTCTTTTTGGATATAAAAGGGTTTGATCACAGATTAAGAGGGGATTTTACTGCAGACCATGCTACCTTGTCAATCCCTTTAACCAGAGCAAAATCTTTTACAATGAGATTTGAGGGCATACCCTTAATATCAAGCGCAGTGTTAGATTTTACAGCTGAAATTGATGCCGTTTTTTCTCAACAACATTTTACATTTAAGCAAAATAAATTAGCAATAAATGATTTGCTAATCGGATTTAATGGTTGGTTTGCTATGCCTCCCGGTGGTGATATGGAAATGGATATAAATTTTGAATCAAAGAAAACGGATATAAATTCATTTATATCTTTAATACCTGCAATTTATGCTAAGGATTTTGAATCTATACAAACTTCAGGAAATTTTGGTCTTGATGGATATGCAAAAGGAATTATGAAAGGAGAAATAGTGCCTTCTTTTGCATTGAATATTTTGCTTGAAGATGGTGAATTCAGCTATCCTGACTTGCCGGAAGCTGTCACAGATATTCAGCTTATAGCTAACGTCGTCAATCAAGGGAATGACGTTGATATGACAGAAATAGATGTTGCTAAATTCAGATTTAATATGGCTGATAATTTTGCAGATGCTTTATTCAATCTTAAAACGCCAATTTCTGACCCGCAATTTAACTTTAGTCTTAATTGTGATATTAATCTTGATGATATTGAAAAGTTTTATCCGCTACCTGAAGGAGAATCCTTGATAGGTAAAATAATTGCTGATATTTTAGCAGGAGGAAAACTTTCGGATATTGAAAATGAAAGATTTGAAAGGGTTAAGGCTCAAGGTAAATTGGAATTAAATGGGATAGAATATAAAACTGCTGATTTTGACGATATAATTGAGTTGCGTCAGGTATCTATGGACTTATCCCCTCAGCATTTTAATTTAACAACTTTTGATTGTCAGTTTGGAGAAACTCATGTTCTTGCAAATGGTAGAGTTGATAATATTTTTGAATATATGTTTAGTGATCAACTTTTATCCGGAGCTTTTGATTTAAGGGTAAATTATTTAAATATTAATGATTTTATGGTTGAACCTCCTGAAGAACCGGTTGAAGTAGAAAAGCCGGAAGAAACAGAGCCTATGGAACTTTCTATAATTGAAGTGCCGGGGAATATAGATTTTTCACTTAATACAAGAATTGATAAGTTGTTGTTTGGAAATATTGAAATAGATAATATAATAGGAGCGGTTAGAGTTATTGATAATCAAGTTAGAATGGATAATTTAAGAATGAACTTAATGGATGGTTCATTGACTTTAAATGGTTCTTACGGAGCCAAAAAGTACTATAATGTTGCTGATGTTGATTTCTCAATGGCAATTAACAGGTTTGATATTCAACAAACTTTTAATACTTTTAATACTGCTCAAATACTTGCGCCGGTTGGTAAATATTGCACCGGTCGTTTTAGTGCTGGTATGACTATGCAGTCAATGCTTGATGAGAAACTAAATCCTGTATTAGAAACGCTCGAAGGTAGAGGAAACTTAAGCACACATAGTGTTGTTGTTGATGGACCTCCTCCTTTGCAAAAAACTGCTGAAAGATTAAAAATGGAAAAATTAGAAAAGCTTGAAATAAGTGATGTTAATGTTAGCTTCTCATTCAAAGAAGGCAGTATAGAGTTTGATCCATTTGAAATGGAATTCGGAAACTCATCAGCTATTGTTTCGGGAAGGACTTATTTTGACCAATCTATTGATTATAACATAGAATTTAATATACCACGCGAAGAGCTTGGAAGTACAGCTAACGAATATATGGAAAGTCTTGTTTCGGAAGTTTCGGCAATTGGTATAGATTATGAGCTTTTTGAGAATATTATTGTAAATGCAAAAATCACAGGAACTTTTGATGAGCCTGAAGTCTCTGTTGATTTATCGGATAGAATGAAAGATGCTGCCGGAGGTATTCGCGACAGAGTTAGAGATGAAGTAGATGATTTTGTTGAAGATGTAGAAGAAAGAGTTCGTGATGAAGTTGATAGACATAAAGAAAGAGCAAGGGAAGAGGTAGAAGAGGTTATTGATGATACAAGAGAAAGGGCTAGAGAAGAGCTTGAAAGAAGAGCTGATCAAGTAGTTTCAGCAGCAGAAAGGGAAGCTGAACGTGTCAGAAGAGAATCAAAAAGAGCAGCCGATTCAGTTCGTGAAGAAGCTAGAGAACAGGCGCAAAGACTTATAGATGAAGCTGATGGTAGAATTGCTAAAGCTGCAGCAGAGAGAACTGGAGACAGAATTATAAAAGAAGCGGATGAAAGAGCTGACAGACTTGAAAGGGAAGGCGAAGAAAGAGCACAAAGAATAATTGATGAAGCTGAAAAAAGAGCTGAAAGAATTAGAGCAGGAGAAGAATAAAGATAGTTGTGATAGAGTCTTTATAAAAAGCCCTGAGAGTTTATAAGCACCTCAGGGCTTTTTTTCTGTTTTTGAAATTATATAATTTTATCAATCTTTCACACACCTTACAGATAATCCGCTTCCTTTATATCCCGATCCGCTTGATATATCACCTTGGTCATTAAATATTGAATAAATATAAGAATCTGTTTCACTATCTTCAGTTGTTGACCACCAGTAACCATCCGTTAAAATATGTTGATATATTCCGCTACCAAAACGTGATCCTGCCGGTAAAGCAGAAAACCCAAACGCATCCGTGCCATAGTGTGTTGGGTTTTCATCCCAGCGTGGATGGGTTTCAGTATCGCATTCGCCACCTTCAGGAGAATTAACCTGCCTGCATGACTTTAATGCGTTACCAAGAGCTTCAGGATCATCATGATCATTGGTCAAGTCGTACTCCGTCATAAGATAATTTTTCATGTCCGTCCAATCATCATTGTTTGGCACTCTCCAACCTTCAGGACAAAGTCCCCTTCCGTCATCAACAGCATACCAGTTATATAATTTCCCGTATTTTGAAGCCATTACATCAGGGAAGTTAATGTTCTCAACTTCTTCATAATCATAAATCGCAAGAGCGCCTTCTTCATTATCATTATGTGTTGACCATTCTTCGTTGGAAAGATTGGAAGGGATAGGAGAATTGTCCCTATATTTTGTTACTCTCAGATTCTCTGCCATCCATTCTGTATTATCTATCATAATAGTTTTATATGTATTATTATCAACATCGGTAACACACCAGCACCCTCCGTCAGTGATTGTCCAGCCAAACTGATCAATAATATATTGCCTGCGGTTATTAGGTTCACCATAGTCATATTTGCTGGAACCTGCCCAAAATTCAATGCCAGATTGTAAATCAAGATCAGACCATGCTATTAAAAGCTTATTGTAATTAGCAGTTGAAAGCTCGCTAAGATGAAGGAAAAAATGAAAATTACTAATATTGGATACATTCCACTCGCTAATATCTTGGTCAAAATTAGTATTATAGAACATCGAACTCATATTTGTCACATTACCTACATTCCACTCGCCAATATCTTTATTAAACAAGGAGTTATTGAACATATTTTCCATTCTTGTAACATTACCTGTTTTCCAACCGCCAATCTCTTGATTAAAATCTGATCCCATAAACATATAGCCCATATTGTTAACATTACTAACATCCCATTCGCTAATATCCTGATTAAAGGGAGTTCCTGCAAACATATGTCGCATGTTGGTAACATTGCTCACTTTCCATTCGCTAATATCTTGGTTAAAATCAGATCCTTGAAACATCCCGTTTTTCCCCGAAATAGCTTGGCTTGAGCCCATATCAGTAACTTTACTAACGTCCCATCCTCCAATATCCTGATTGAAGGCAGTATTAAAAAACATTCCGCTCATATCAGTTACATTACTTACATCCCAATCACTAATATCGTGATTAAAAGATGTAGCATTATAAAACATATCCCGCATATTAGTCACGTTCGCTGACGTTTCATCAAAAAACTCAATGCATGTAAAGCTTTCCACTTCTGTTTCTCTGAACATCCTGGATGCGTTTGTTATTCCATTAACACCTTCTGAAACGGGAGTTAAAATATCTCTAAGCATTGGAGCGTATTTGCAGTTTGGTTCCCATTCAGGATTACTGTAAAATGCGATTCTGCTTGCTTCACCCATTACATTGATAGTCCAAGTTCCTGCTTGCTCAAAGTCATGTGATGCTATAATACTCTCTCCGTTATACTCTTCTATATGTCCTTCTCTCCAATAGATAAAAATGCTTTTCGCATCATCTATCGCGAATTTATATTCAGTTTGTTCTTCGGTTGTTTCTATTACAAAATCGAAAGTGTTTGTTTCGTCCGGATCTTCTTCAAAATAGGCTGTTACTGTTACATGGTCGTCCGGCATAGTAATGGTGGTTTCAGTTTCATTGGGTTGAGTAATTGTTCCTCCTGTGGTTGTCCAATGTGTGAACTTATACATTGGATTAGCAACAGCAGATATCTGCACGTCCTCATTTTCCTCATAACCGCCTCTTCCAAACAGTCGTCCTGCTTCTTCAGGTGAGGCAACCATGTTTAGGTAAATTAAAGCATAGTCTATACCTGTTATACCGCCATCCGTGATAGTCCAGTTAAATTTTTCTATGATTGAGTCTCTTTTTTCTGCCGGCAATCCTACATAATACCTGCTGTTACCTCCCGAAAAACTGACACCTCCCTGAAGCTCATGCTGTGACCAACTAATAAGCAAACTGCTATAATTGTCGGTTGACAATTTTGATTCGTGAAGAAAATTTGAAAAAGATTCAACGTTTGACACATCCCAGTCGCTGATGTTTTGATCAAAATCAGAATTTCGGAACATTGAATTCATACTGGTTACCTTACGAATATCCCAGTTACTTATATCCTGGTTAAAAGGAGTGTTTGTAAACATAAAAGCCATATTATTTACCCAGCTTACATCCCAGCTGCTAATGTCTTGATTAAAATCAGATGAGTCAAACATACCAATCATATCAGAAACATTACTCACATCCCAGTCACTTATATCCTGATTAAAATCAGAGTTACGGAACATCTGCTGCATGGTTTTTACATTGCTTACAATCCAACTGCCAATATCCTGATTAAAATTAGTATTATGAAACATTTCTCTCATATCAGTAACACTGCTGACATCCCATTGGCTTATATCCCGATTGAAAGGGGTATTTCTAAACATCCACTGCATGTTGGTAACATTTTCAACGTTCCATCCACTTACATCTCCGTTAAACGGAGAGTTTTCAAACATCCCAAACATTCCGTATTCCTTAGTTACATTACCTACATCCCAGTCAGGAATATCCTGATTGAAAGCTGACTCACCAAACATTTGTCTCATGCTCGTTACATTTCCAACTTCCCATCCGCTTAGATTTTGGTTAAAGGGTGTTCGGTAAAACATAAATGCCATATCGGTAACATTACTCACATCCCAATCTCCAATATCCTGATTGAAATCAGAATCCTGGAACATCGAACTCATGTTTTTGACACTACTTACAATCCAATCACCTATTTCCCGGTTGAAAGGAGTGGTAGAGAACATATATTTCATATCTTCAACATTGCTTACATCCCAGTGGTTGATATCATTGTTGAATTGGGTATTGCGAAACATCCCGCTCATATCTGTAATATTCTCGTCAACACCATCAAGAAATTCAGCATGCCAAAAATCACCAACATTTGTATTTCTAAACATATCTTTTGTGCTTGTAATACCGGTTACTCCTTCCGACAGCGGAGTTATGCCGGTTATCATATTTGCAAAACCTCCACGTGAGAAAGCTATCCGGCTTGCCGTACCTTGTACTTTTATTATCCATTCACCTTCTTCTTCAAAATCAAATGAAGGGATAACATCACCGTTATAGGTTTCAGAGTTGTCCTCGTTCCATATTACCAGCAAGTCTTCAGCACCATCGACTATAAACTCATAATCGGTTTTATCGGAAATGGTTTTGACAGAGAATTGGAAAAATCCTTCATCAGGGTCTTTTTCTGTGAAGTTGGCAATTAGTGTCACATCTTCACCCGGCATTGTAAAAGTTGTTTCGGGTGAGCTTTCATCATCAATATTGCCTGCATCAGGAGTTTCCCAGCTATCAAATTCAAAGAAAGGATTTGCTACGGCCACAATGCTCACTTCCTGTCCTTCGTGATAGCTTCCTGCGCCTTCAAAAGTAGCTGCACCTTCAGGGTTGGCAGTGATATCAAGTATAAACTCTACTCTGCCTCCGTCATGGATAGTCCAGTCATATTCATCAATAATATATTGTCTACTATCCTCAGGCTCTCCAATGTCATATCTGCTATTACCACCATGAAAAATGACATTTGACTGTAAATCTAACTTTGACCATTCTGTCAGCAAATTATTATAGTAATCTTTGGAAAGTTCACTTCCCGATAGAAAATTGTTAAAATCACTTACATTGGATATGTCCCAATCGCTTATATCTTGATTGAATTTTGTTGACCTAAACATACTGTTCATTTCTGTGACATTTTCGACATTCCACCCACTTATATCTTGATTAAAATCCGAATAAGCAAACATATAGTTCATGTGCTCAACATCACTTACATTCCATCCATTAATATCCTGATTGAAATCAGAATCATAAAACATCTCACTCATATTTTTCACATTGCTAACATCCCAGTCATTTATGTTTTGGTTAAATGGTGTATTTCGAAACATTGCCCACATGTTAGTTACATTATCAACATCCCATCCACTAATATCTTGATTGAAAGGAGTTCCATAAAACATGTCTCTCATGTCTTCAACGCTGCTTACATTCCAACTGCCAATGTTTTGATTAAATGGTGAGTTTTTAAATACACCTCTCATATATTTAACATTGCTGACATCCCATCCATCTAAAGGCTGATTGAATGGTGAATTTTCGAACATAAACGACATACTCAATAGATTGCTGACATCCCATCCGCTAATATTTTGATTAAAGGCAGAGCCATAAAACATTTGATATGTGGTAGTAATATTTTCGGATGCTTCGTCAAAAAAGTTTTCACAAGAAAAAGCTTCTACTTCTGTATCTCTGAACATTCTGTTAGCTAGTCTGATTCCTTCGATTCCATCAGACACCGGAGTTAAAATATCTCTCAGCATACCTGCATAATCGCAATCTAATGGCCACCCTTCAAGAGTAAAGAAAGCAAGTCGTTCAGTATATCCTTTGACTTTTATAGTGTGAAGTCCGGCTTGCTCAAATTCATGGGTTGGTTTTACATCTCCATTATAAAAAGCAACTGAATCTTCATTCCATAATACAGCTAGGTTATCGGCTTCTTCAACAACAAACTGGTATTCCATTTTTCCCGGTTGTGTTAAAATCACAAAATCAAATGTGTTTTCCTGTTCGGGGTTTATTTCAAAACCGGCGGTTATAGTAACATCTTCGCCCGGCATTGTAAATGTGGTTGAAGGAGCATTTGTGTCATCAATGATGCCTGCTGTTGCTTCCCAGTTTTGAAAAGAGAAAAAGTAGTTTGGTATAGCTGTAATAGTAAACTCTTCGCCTTCGAAGTATTCCCCATCACCTTCAAAAAATCCCGCATTTTCCGGAGTTACATCAAATGAGAGTTTGTATAGAGGTTCAAAATTTGCAGTAAGAGAGATATCCTCTGCCGGCATAGTTACAGTTGTATTGGCAAATTCCGGATCATCTATATAATCGGTATCGCCTGTCCAGTTAACAAAATTGTATCCGGATTTAGGAATAGCACTTATTGTAGTCTCTTCATTAAAATTATAAGTACCGGCTCCTTCAACTGTACCTCTTTCAACATAGTTAACATGAAGGTCAAGTTGATATTCTTTGAGCTCAAAGAATGCTTTTAATGTAGTATTACTATTAGGCATGGAATAGTTAAATTCATTTGAATAGTTAACAACGGCATCATGCTCGTCTCGCCAGCTTTCAAACTCATAACCCGTATTTGGAGTAGCTGTTAACCAAACATTTTCCCATTGATCATAAATCCCTTCACCATCCACTTCGCCGCCGTCTTCGGGGTTTACTTCCAGCTCAAGACTAAATTGAACAGTTACATAAAGAAGGTTTTCGTTACTTGTTCCGCAGTTATTTGTTGCTCTAACACTAATATTACCCGAACTGTACCCGGCAGTAGTAGTTATAGAGTGAGTGTCATGCCCGTCAGTTATTTCCCAGCCCCAAGGTAATTGCCACATATAAGTTATACCGTATTTTTCTTCAACTTCATAAACCAAATCAGTTTGTTCGTGAACCACTGTAGTTTCTCCTGTAATATCAGATGGCATATCCGGCGTCCAATTTGCTATATCAAACATATAATCATTTATGCCGTCATGCGGAAAATCATAGATTGTTTGATGCTTGCCTTCTATGTATCCGGTATAAGTCAGTTCATCGCCGGGTTGAAATGGAAAGTCTGATGTTTTTGAATGTTGTTGTGATTTAGTTTCAGATAAAATTCCATTATATTCTATTTTGGAGTAGGAATCGCTTTTCCCTGTTTGAAGCATCAAAATCTTTTGTAAATATTTGTTGGATTTTACTGTTAAAATATAGTTTTGATAGCTACCTGCATAGAAAGAGAAATTATGCAGTCCGGGTTCCAGTTCGGATTCATAATTTGTCAATATTCTTCCTGTTATATCATAAACTGTTAGCAAAAAGTTATCTTTTTCAGGAACACCAACATCAATTTGGGTTTTAGCAGAAAAAGGGTTAGGATAGTTTTGCGAAACGTAGAGTTCGCTATAAGACCCATCAAATTCACCAATGTCTGTAAGAATTATTTCTAATACAGTATCAGGGTAATAAAGAGTTTTTGAGGCGTCTCTTGATGGATTTTCAATTATTATACTGTCAAGTGGCTCGTAAGCACACATATAGTTTGATGTAAATCTTAATTCAATTTGATCACTGCTTTGCAAAGTGTTTGCAAATAATAATAAGCTTATTGATAGCAGAATAATAAAATGCTTTTTCATAATAAAGATTGAGTAAAATTAGGTCGAATAAATTTGTTTTATATTTTTTTAACGGAATTATTTTAAATATTGCAGTTATGTTTAACGGAAAAGAATTCTGTTAAAATTACTATACAAAAATAATAAAATAATTGTTTCAAAAAACATATTTCATTATATAACAACTTTTATGCGCATTTTTTATTAATTATAAAAACATAAGTTCAAAATTAATCGGAAAAAATATTTAATATAAAAAAGTATAAGGATTAAAATTTATTTATATATTTGTTGCTAATTATTAAAAACCTTTATTCAATTTAAGTAGCAATGAGTAATAACAGAATAAAATTCACGACGGTCAGTCAGAAATATGTAATGGCATTAGCAGGAATATTTTTAATGCTTTTTTTACTGGTTCACTTGGGAATTAACATACTTATGGTTATAGGTGATGATGGGGAGATGTTTTCACAAGCAGTTAAGTTTATGTTAACTAATCCATTAATTAAGATAACTGAATATTTTTTGTTTGGAGGCTTTATTGTTCATATTTTGCTTGGAGTTATTATTCAGATTTATAATTACAGGGCAAGACCGGTAAAATATTCTAAATCCATAAAATCTGATCAATCAATGTTTTCAAAATATATGATTCATACAGGAATCTTGATTTTTGTCTTCCTGTTTATTCATTTTTTTCATTTTTTCTTTGTAAAACTTGGTTTAGTTGATGTTCCGGCATCTGCTGAAGGCAAGTATGATTTCTTTTCTATGGCTGTTGTTACTTTTCAAAATCCGATATATTCTGCAATTTATTTGGTTTCTTTTGTTTTTCTTGGGTTTCATTTAAAGCATGCTTTTCAATCAGCTTTTCAGTCCTTAGGGCTTTATCATGACAAATATACACCAGCTATAAAAGCTTTAGGTACAATATATGCATTAATTATTTCTGTTGGATTTGCTATAATACCAATATATTTTTTATTTTTTTATAATTAACTAATAGATTAAAATCTGAAAGATTTAAGCTATGACAAAACTTGATTCAAATATACCATCGGGTCCTTTATCAGACAAATGGACATCATACAAGTCTGATTTAAAGCTTGTTAGTCCTGCAAACAGGAAGAAGCTTGATATAATTGTTGTCGGGGCCGGTATAGCCGGAGCATCTGCTGCCGGAGCATTAGGGGAGTTGGGATATAATGTAAAAGTATTTTGTTTTCAGGATACTCCTCGCAGGGCTCACTCCGTTGCTGCACAAGGGGGTATAAATGCTGCAAAAAACTATAAAAATGATGGAGATAGCATACATAGATTATTTTTAGATACTATAAAAGGAGGGGATTATCGCGCAAGGGAAGGTAATGTTTATAGAGCTGCCGAAGTTAGTAATCAGGTTATAGACCATTTTACTGCTCTCGGAGTACCTTTTGCTCATGATTATGGCGGAATGCTTGATACAAGATCATTTGGCGGAGTGCAAGTATCCAGAACTTTTTATGCTAAAGGTCAAACAGGACAGCAATGTCTGCTTGGATCTTATTACGCACTGAGCCGCCAGGTTGATAAAGGTACGGTAAGAATGTTGTCAAGACGTGAAATGATAGATTTGGTAATTGTTGACGGGCAAGCACGTGGAATAATTGCAAGAAATCTTGTTACAGGCGAACTTGAAAGACACTCAGCTCATGCTGTTGTCCTTGCTTCAGGTGGATATGGAACAGTCTTTTATCTTTCAACTCTGGCTTTAGCATCAAACCCTATGGCTGCATGGGCATCTCACAAAAAAGGAGCTTTGTTTGCTAATCCAAGTTTTATTCAAATACACCCCACAAGTGTTCCTGTACTTAACGAATATCAGTCAAAATTAACTCTTATGTCTGAGTCATTGCGTAATGACGGAAGAGTTTGGGTGCCAAAACAAAAAGGGGATAAAAGACATCCGAATGAAATTCCTGAAGATGAAAGAGATTATTATCTTGAAAGAAGATATCCTTCTTATGGAAACCTTGTGCCAAGAGATGTGGGGTCAAGAGCCGCAAAAGAGAGATGTGACGCAGGATATGGCGTAGGAGATACAGGGCTTGCTGTTTATCTCGACTTTAAAGATGCTATTAATAAACAAGGGAAAAAAACAATTGAAGATAAGTATGGTAATTTATTTGAAATGTATCAAAAAATTTCCGGTATAAGCCCTTATGAAGAACCAATGAAAATATATCCCGCAGGGCATTATACAATGGGAGGGCTATGGGTTGATTATAACCTTATGACTACAATCCCGGGATTATTTGCCATCGGCGAATCAAACTTTTCAGATCATGGAGCCAACAGACTCGGTGCTAATTCATTGATGCAATGCGCAGGCGATGGCTTTTTTATACTGCCATATACTATTGCTAACTTCCTTGCAGATGATATAGCAACACCAAAAATCCCCACAGACACCAATGAGTTTGACCAAGCAGAAAAGGATGTAGAAGACAAGATCAAAAAACTTATAAGTATTAATGGAAATGAAACTGCTACAAACTTTCATAAAAGGCTTGGAAAAATATTGTGGGATTATTGCGGAATGATTAGAAACGAAGAAGGTCTTAAAAAGGGAGATCAGTTATTAAAAGAACTGGAAGAAGAATTTTATAAAAATCTAAAAATTCCGGGAACTGATAAAGGCGTTAATCAAGAACTTGAA
Organism: Bacteroidales bacterium; assembly: GCA_003559475.1. Taxonomy (GTDB): domain Bacteria; phylum Bacteroidota; class Bacteroidia; order Bacteroidales; family UBA7960; genus PUKZ01. The sequence continues at coordinate 6,398 of PWLF01000094.1, read as the reverse complement.
AAAGCTTTGAGAGTTCAAACATTCTTTGAAGTAGGGCAACTTATGATACAAGATGCTCTGAATCGAAAAGAATCTTGTGGTGCTCATTTTAGAGAGGAATCGCAAACGGAAACAGGTGAAACATTAAGAAATGATAAAGATTATGCTTATGTCGCCGCATGGGAATATCAAGGACAAGACCAAAATCATAAGCTGCATAAAGAAGACTTAAATTTTGAATTTGTTGAACTTAAACAACGTAGCTATAAATAAAACATGCTTAATAGTTAGCAATTTATTACGCTATAAATTTAAATAAATTAGATTATGAAGGTCAACTTAAAAATATGGAGACAAAAAGATTCTAAATCAAAAGGGAAATTTATCAAGTACAAACTGGATGATGTATCGCCGGAGATGTCTTTTTTGGATATGCTTGATTTTTTAAATGAGCAACTTATAAAAAAAGGCGAAGACCCGGTTTCGTTTGATCATGATTGCAGAGAAGGTATTTGTGGAGCATGTGGCTTATATATTAATGGCAGACCGCATGGTCCATTAAAAAAATCAACCACTTGCGAATTATATATGAGAGAATTTAAAGATGGAAGCACAATAGTTGTTGAACCATGGAGATCAAAAGCCTTTCCTGTAATTAAAGATTTAATGGTAAATCGTTCAGCACTTGATGAAATAATACGCTCCGGAGGCTATATAAGTGTTGGAGCAGGTGCAGCACCCGAAGCTAATTCAATACCTGTTGGAAAAGAGGTTTCCGATAAAGCCTTCGACTTGGCTGTATGTATAGGATGTGGAGCTTGTGTAGCCGCTTGCAAAAATTCATCAGCTATGCTTTTTGTCGCTGCAAAAGTATCTCAAATGGCTATTTTGCCTCATGGAAAACCTGAAGCAACAAAGAGAGTTAAAAGAATGGTCAATAAATCAGATGAGCTCGGGTTTGGAGGTTGTTCAAATACTTATAGCTGCGAGTTTGACTGTCCTAAAGGAATATCTGTAGAAGCGATAGCTAGAATGAATCGCGAATTTTTTAAATCAACAGTTTGCAAATCAAAATCCTAATATAAGATTTTAGCTTTATATTGAAAGGTAATGGCTTTTTTTTAATTTGTGTATTCTAAATTGTTAACTTTCTTGATTGTTTTTTAAATTTATTTCAAAAATTATTAATGTTATAGATAATTTTGTTTATCTTTGATGTATACAATTAAATAATACTCATAACAAAAGCAAATATAAATTATGGCAAAAAAACTTGACGCAAAAAAACTTGATGAAGCTGCAAGTAAATTGCGTGCTATAGCACATCCAATGCGTATAGCAATAATAGAAATGCTTGATAAAAACAAGCAAATGAATGTTACATCTATTTACAAAAACCTTAATATTGAACAAGCATCGGCTTCTCATCATTTAAATATTTTAAAGAATAAAGGTATATTGGTAAGTAAAAGAAACGGCAAGAAAACCTTTTATTCATTAAGAGATGAGGCGTTAACCCAGATAATTGATTGTATTGAGAAATGTGGAAAATAAAAAAAGTATTTATAGCAGTATAATCTATTTGTTCTTATTAAGTATTTTTTAAACTATAATGTTTATTAGAATCTATATGTTATAGTTCTTTGTCTTTAACGAGGTGGCATTTGAGGGTGTTGTCTGCGTTGTCGGTCTTGTTGAGTATCTTGTTGACGTTGTTCCTGATAATTTTTTCTTTTAACAACATTCCCATCATTATCATAAACAATTAAATTTATTTTCTCTCCAAATCTGTCTCTAATAAGCCATTCCCCAACTTTTTTCCCATCTTTGTATGCTCCTGTTTGCATAGCATTACCATTTTCATGATATAATACAAACTTTCCTTCAGGTCTGTTATTTTTAAACTCTTGCTCTCTTATCAAAGTTCCTCTCTCACAATAAAAATACCACCTTCCTTCTCTCATCCCTTCTTCATAATAACCTTTGTAATCTCTGTTTCCTGTCTCATGCCATTGTTCCCATAAACCGACTTTAAATCCTTCTGAATAATATCCGGATGACCTTTTGTTTCCATTTTCATGCCAGTGTTCTGATAGCCCGTGGCGTAATTCATTTTTATAATTAACGATATATCTTTTTTGTCCGTTTTCATACCATCCATACCAGGTTTCATCTAATCTTGACATATTGAATGTTCCTTTGTCTTTTTTCTGACCATTTTCATACCAACTTGTCCAAATGCCATGCTCTCTATCATTTTTAAAAGTTCCTTCATGGCTTTTTTTCCCACTTTCATAATAAGTAGTCCATAATCCTGTACGTTTCCCCTTGTCCAGCTTTCCTTCTCTAAGTTTTTCCCAGGTGTCGTAATAATATGTCCATTTACCGTGCATTAATCCGTTTTTAAAACTGCCTTCGCTGGCAATATTCCCATTTTCAAAATAGAAAATCCAGTTCCCGTTTTGAATGCCTTCAGTTAAATTGCCCTCCATCTCAAGTGTTTTATCTTCGTAATACCAATAGGCATAACCATGCTTTGAGTTATCTTTGTATTGTCCTTCAAATTTTTTATTACCATTGTCAAAGAACTTGATGCTTTCACCGTTGAGTCTTCCCCTCTCATACTTTGATTTTTCTTTTAATTTCCCGTTTTCATGATAGAATTTCCATATACCGCTTTTCCTCCCATCTTTTATATATCCTTCTCGTTCTAAATTTCCATTATGATGCCATCCTCTTGATAACCCTTCTTCATATTGAATTTCAGACCACTTTGTTCCATCTTCATACCAGTGCTCCCATAATCCTATTTTTTCGCCTTTTTCATATTTGCCGGAAGACCACTTTTCGCCCGATTCATACCAATACTTCCATTTGCCGCTTTTCTCACCTTTTTCAATCAAACCTTTTTCCCTGATATTTCCATTTGGGTAATAAACAACTTGTTCTCCACTATCATAATTATGTTCTTTTTGTAAAGTTTCAAAAGATGTTTTGAGTTTCCATAATCCGATTCTTTCATCTTTTTTATATTCTCCTTTAGCTTTTTCTATACCATTTTCATGATAGTATATCCAAAGTCCTTCTTTGCCTGTTTTATGCAGATTCCCGGTTTCTTTTAAAGTTCCGTCTTCATAAAACTTTCGAATACGTTTTGTGGTATAATTATAATCGAAAACTTTAATGGTGTCATTTCGATAAAAACTCCATGTTCCGGTCCTTTCGCCCAATTTATACCTCCCCTTTAAAACATCATTGCCATCAGCACTTTTATATAACCAACTGTCGTTTTTTAGTTCTTCTTTATAATCACCTTTGCCTTTTAAATCATCAAAGTTTAATGGAAAATGTTCTTCCTGAGCATTTAAAAAAAGACCGGTTATTGAAAAATAAATGATTACAATAAAAGTATTATATTTAATTCTGTTCATATTGCCCGTATTATATTTTTAAATAGTTAAAATAGTTGTTTCGTTTCGGTTTTTCCCTATAAGTAACGATTTGCAAAGATATTAATTATCTCGATTAATTGTAAAATCAATAAGTTTTTCCAGTGAACTTCTTGAAGGTGATTCAGGAAAAGATAAAAGTTCTTCGATAGCTTTGTTCTTATAATAGATCATTTTTTCTTTTGAGTAATCAATACCGTTACTTTCATTTACCATATTTATTATATCATATACTTTTTCAGGGTCATTATTATGATTTTTTATAAGATTTATAATTTTTCTTTTCTTCAAATAGCTTGAATTATTTAATAGATGAATAATCGGCAGTGTCATTTTTTTTTATTTAATATCCATGCCTTTTGGTTTTCCTGATGATTTGCTATTGTTAAAATCCAGCAGGTCATCTTTTATTTGAAAAGCTATACCGGTATTTATTCCGATATTTTTCATTTTTTGGATAGTACTGCTGTCTGCTTCGGTTGACTTGGCTCCACAAGCATAACATGCTCTTATAAGAGATGCAGTTTTTTTCTTAATAATTTCAAAATAAGTTTCTTCAGAAATATCAAGGCTTCTTGATTTTTCGATTTGCAAAAGCTCTCCTTCACTCATTTCTCTTACGGAATCAGATACAATTTTTAGCATATCAAAATCATCATTGTCAAGTGCCAGCAATAATCCTTTTGATAAAAGATAATCCCCGACAAGAACGGATATTTTATTTTTCCAAAGAGCATTAAGAGAGAAAAATCCTCGTCTTTCGTTTGAATCATCAACAACATCATCATGGATTAAAGTAGCCGTATGCAAAAGCTCAATTAATGAAGCAGCTCTGTATGTTTTTTCATTAATTTTGCCGCATATGTCAGCAGCAAAAAAAACGAACATTGGTCTTATTTGTTTACCCTTCCTTTTTAGTATGTATTTGGTAATTATATTAAGTAATGGCGTCCCACTTTTCATGGAGCTTTGAAACTTTTTCTCAAATTCCTTTATGTGAGAACTAATAGGAGCCTTTATGTTTTTTAATGACATCTGTATATATAATTTGCTTCAAAAATCCAATTTTAATTGCTCGTTAAGTTTAAATGATAGACGATGATAATCGGAAATTCCGTACAATGATATCATTTTTTTATGATATGAAGTAGGATAACCTTTGTTTTTCTTCCATTCATATTGCGGAAATTTTTTATCAAGTTTTTCCATATATTCATCTCTGTATGTTTTAGCTAAAATAGAAGCTGCCGCAATTGACATATACTTTGTATCTCCTTTTACTATACAAATATGCGGTATGTTATTAAAAGGTTTAAACTTATTGCCATCTACAATGATTGTTTCCGGATTAACGGATAGCTTTCCAAGAGCTTTATGCATTGCCATTATAGAGGCATTAAGGATATTAATTTTATCTATTTCTTTGTTCTCAACTTTGGCTACTGCCCACGATTTTGCCTGTTTCTGAATTATTTTACAAATGCTTGTTCTTTCATGAGCTTTAAGTTTTTTAGAATCGTTTAATAATCGGCAAAGAGGTTCAGGTACTTGTTCAGGTAAAATTACCGCAGCAGCAAAAACAGGACCTGCAAGACAACCTCTGCCTGCTTCATCACAACCGGCTTCAACGTTTCCTCTTAAATAAAACGGCTCTAACACTTTTTTTTGTTTTTATAATAATTCTTTGTAATAATTTAAATAAGTTTTTTTAAGCGAGTTAAAAGAATAATTCTCAATAACAGTTTGCCTACCTTTTTTCCCAAGTTTTTCTCTTAGCTCATATGATTCAATTAGCTTAGATAATTTCTCAAACCATTCGTCTTCACTGTATGCTAAAAAACCATTCTCTCCGTCGTTTATGATTTCTTTATTAACTCCTACCGGCGACATTATAGCAGGTATTTCGAGCGCCATGTATTGCAATCCTTTGAACCCGCATTTGCCACGAGCCCACTGATCATCCGGTAAAGGCATTATGCCAATATCAATCTTGCTTAGGTCCTCTAATTCTGTATCTTTTTGCCACTTAATATTTTCCAGAGTGTCCAATTTTTCGGTAAATGGTTCATCGGAAATGACCCTGAAACATACTTTATCAGAATATTTATCTTTGATTTTCTTTAATACCGGCAAAGCAGTAGAAAGGTGTTTTAATGTCGTTGATGAGCCTGTCCAGCCAATACATACAGGGTTATGACCGGAATGTGTTTTCAACGGTTTGTAGTAATCCGTATCTATAGTTGTAGGTATAATGCTTACGTTTTTATTGAAATTCTTTGCATATTTGGCAAGATAACGATTTCCAACAAATACCAAATCAGATAACTCTATTATCTTCGGTGTTTTTGAAGGATTCTTTAAAAAAGCAAGATTACGATTTCCCTCAGAAACATCTTTTAACCATATAGAATCATCAAAATCAAGAATAATAGGTGTTTTTGTTTTTTTTAACCGCCTTTCAAAGAAAGTAGTGCCAAGCATTATGATTTCCCTGTATATAAAAACAATATCATAGTTTTTTGCTTTTTTTATATCTTTCCATCTTCTTAAGATGCTTTTAAGTAGAATACGAAACTTTGAAAAAAACTTACCGGGAGAATAAAAAACTTTATCGTCTTTTTCATCTATAAGATATGATATGTCAGTTTGAAATCCGTTTTTTTGAAGATATTTAAGGTATTGTTCAAACCTGAATCTTTGTCCCGGCGACCTGCCGGGGCGATGAGCTACCAAGAAAAGTATTTTTTTGTTTAAATTACTCATCTTTAATTATTAAATAAATGAGTTATTGATAAATTTATATTTTGCTATTACAAATTTCAAGTATAGATTCAAAAATTACTTTTCCGTCCGTATTAAATAGCTCTTTATCAGCTGCCCTTTCAGGATGAGGCATCATGCCAAAGACGTTTCTCTCTTTGTTACAAATTCCTGCAATGTTCTGAACCGAACCATTAGGATTTGATTCTT
>PWLF01000150.1 GCA_003559475.1 Bacteroidales bacterium | reverse complement strand
TTGAAAATTTTGAAGAGGTTGGAAAATACTTTAAAAGAGTTATTAATCAATATAAACAAATGAATTATTCAGAATTTGAGTCTGATAAATTCAAACAAAACGAAAAAGAATTAGATAAAATAATAAAGGAAAAAAAGCAAGATAATGGAAAGACAAACTAAAGCTTTTCAGCGCGTATATACAAAACTGTTTCAACTGACTAAAGCAACTGTTTCGCTTCATGCAACAGGAATAGGGAATGAAGAGTTAGCAATTGTTGATGGCAGACCTGCACAGGTTGTTAAAATCATGGATGATGTTGTTACTTTGCAGGTTTTTGAAGGAACAGAAGGTATATCAACTAATGCAGAGGTGGTTTTTACCGGGAAAGCCCCAACATTAAAAGTTGGAGAAGACTTAACAGGAAGATTTTTTGACGCTTTCGGTAATCCAATGGAAGGAAGTAAAGATATTATGGGAGAAGAAATAGAGATTGGTGCTCCTTCTGTTAACCCTGTAAGAAGAAAACAACCATCTGAGTTTATTGCAACCGGTATAGCCGGCATTGACCTTAATAACTCTTTGGTTACCGGTCAAAAAATACCGTTTTTTGCTGACCCTGACCAGCCTTTTAATCAGGTTATGGCTATGGTAGCTCTGCGTGCTAAGGCTGATAAAATTATCCTGGCAGGTATGGGGCTTACCAACGACGATTATTTGTTTTTTAGAAATGTTTTTGATAATGCAGGTGCTCTCGACAGAATAGTCGGGTTTATTAATACTACAGAAAATCCTCCTGTTGAAAGATTGCTTATTCCGGATATGGCTCTTTCCGCAGCTGAATATTTTGCTGTTGAAAAAAATGAAAAGGTGCTGGTCTTGCTTACGGATATGACTTTGTACTGCGATGCGCTTAGTATCGTCTCTAACAGAATGGACCAAATACCTTCAAAAGATAGTATGCCCGGGTCTCTATATTCAGACCTTGCTAAACTTTACGAAAAAGCTGTGCAGTTTCCTGATGGTGGATCAATAACAATTGTAGCTGTTACTACTCTCTCAGGAGGTGATATAACCCACGCTATCCCTGATAATACAGGTTATATAACCGAAGGACAGTTGTTTCTTAGAAAGGATACTGATGTCGGTAAAGTAATTGTTGACCCGTTTAGAAGTCTGTCACGCCTCAAACAACTTGTTATTGGTAAAAAAACAAGGGAAGACCACCCGCAAGTTATGAATGCTGCAGTTAGACTATATGCAGATGCCGCTAATGCAAAAACAAAACTTGAAAACGGGTTCGATTTAACAGAATATGACGAGAGAACACTTGATTTTTCTAAAGAGTATTCTCAAGAACTTCTTGCTATTGATGTTAATATAGAAGTTGACCAGATGCTCGAAACAGCTTATAAATTGTTCTCGAAATACTTCTCCCCTGAAGAAGTCGGTTTGAGAAAAGAATATGTTGATAAATACTGGAAGAAAAATTAATTTGCACAGGAAAATTTGCTATTAATATATGGCTATCAAATTTCAATATAATAAAACAGCTTTACAATCTCTTGACAAGCAACTCAAGATTAGGCAAAGAGCTTTGCCTACTCTGCAAAACAAAGAAGCAGCTTTGAGAATAGAGGTGAAAAAAGCGAAAGATGAAGCTGAAAAACTAGAGAATAAACTTGAACAAAAAATTAATGCTTATCAGAAAGTTATGGAAATATGGGAAGAGTTTGAGCAAAGCCTAGTTAAAGTAAAAGATGTTAAATTATCTGCAAAAAAGATAGCAGGGGTAAATACTCCAATATTAGATGATGTTGAATTTGAAATAAAAGATTTTAGCTTATTTAATAATCCGGTATGGTTTTTAGATGGTATTGATGTTGTTAAGCAATTAGCCAAAATTGCAATAGAAAGAGAAGTCTTTATTAGAAAAATGGAATTGCTGGATTATGCCAGAAAAAAAACAACACAAAAAGTTAATCTTTATGAAAAAGTCCAAATACCAGGATTTGAAGATGCTATAAGAAAGATTAAGCGTTTTTTAGAGGATGAAGAAAATTTATCAAAAGCATCTCAAAAAATTGTAAAAGCACGTATTGAAAAACAACAAACACAGGAAGTAGCATGATTTTACCAATGTATAAATATTCGTTTTTAATTTATCATGGTGACTATGATAAATTTATTGATGACATTGGAGAAATAGGTGTATTGGATGTCATAGAAAAAAAAGATGAAGATTCTGAAAAGATTAGTGAAAAATATGATCATGTAAAACAAGTTAATAATACTTTAAAGTTTCTTTTAAAAAGAAATGTTAAACAAAAGAAGCAGGATTCAAAGAACGGTAAAGAAATTTATGAAAAGATTGTTGAACTTAGAAATGAACAGGAAGAAAAGCTTCAACAACTTAATTCTTTGCAAAAAGAGATTAGCTTGGTAAGACCATGGGGAGATTTTTCTGTTAATGATATTGAAAAGCTTAAAGAACAGGGTGTTAACATTAGATTTTTTGTTTGTTCTTCAAAAAAATATGATGAAGAATGGGAAAAGCAATATCCTGTTAGAGTTATTGGCAAACAAACGGGAAATATTTATTTTGTTCTTATAGAAAAAGGGGAAGAAACTATTGAATTAGATGGTGCTGAAGAAGTTAAATCTCCGGAAAGACCATTATCAGAGCTGGAACATTACGAGAAGAAATTGGAAGAAGATATTCGTAATATAGAAAAAGAGTTTGATAATCATGCTGCCAATAGCATTAAAGCGCTTGAAAAGTATAGAGATGAGCTTTGGATGGATTGTGAATATGAAAAGGTAATTAAGAATACAGATAAAGAGGCAGATGAAAAAATAATGATTCTTGAAGGTTGGGTGCCTGAAAAGAAATCAAAAGAGCTTGAAAAATATCTTGAAAATAATAAGATACTATTCCTGAAATCTAAACCTGACCCTGAAAAAGAGAAGGTTCCAATACTATTAAAGAATAATAAGTTTACTAAAAAGTTTGAGGTTCTGGGAAATTTCTATTCATTACCCAAATATAATGAACTTGATTTGACTCCGTTTTTTGCTCCTTTTTATATGTTATTTTTCGGGTTTTGTCTTGGTGATGCAGGTTACGGAATACTTTTAGGGATAGCAGGATTATTTTTAAGAGGAAGAGTTAAAGAGGAGCTTAAAAATATTATGATGCTTGTTTTTTATTTAGGTTTATCAACCATTGTGTTTGGAATAATAAGCGGTACTTTTTTCGGTGTAAACCTTTATGAAACGAATTTAGGTGTTTACGCTTCCCTTAAAGGATATATGAAAGCTTATGATACAGATATCAATCAACAACTTTTTAACTTGTCTCTTGTACTTGGAGGAATTCAAATTGTTTTAGGTTTATTTCTCAAAGCTATTAATGAGTCAATACAGATGGGTTGGAAATATTCTTTAAGTACGGTTGGTTGGTTAGTCCTCATAATAGGAGGAGGAGCGTTATATGTATTTTCATATTTCTCTTTATTCTCTTTAGAAGTTATAAATATTATGCTTTATATTTTATTGGGAGTCAGCGGTTTATTTATCTTTCTGTTAAATCATCCTAAAAGAAATATTTTTGTGAATTTTGGTGCAGGTATATGGAATACGTATAATATGGCTACAGGTTTATTAGGAGATTTATTGTCGTACATAAGACTTTTTGCGTTAGGAATATCTAGTGCAATTCTTGGGTATGTTTTTAATACTATCGCGGTATCAATGAGTGGAAATATCCCTGTGTTAAGTGTTATTATCATGGTAGTTATTTTAGTAATAGGACATTCGATAAACTTGTTTATGTCAGGTATAGGTTCTTTTGTTCATCCATTGCGTTTAACATTTGTAGAGTTTTATAAAAATTCCGGTTTTGCCGGAGGTGGTAAACAATATAGTCCGTTTAGAAAAATAAAGTAAATTAATTTAATTAATAACAAACATTTAAAAATTATAAAATTATGGAACCGATTATTATAGCGTACATTGGTGTTGGTTTGATGGTTGGCTTAGCCGGCATTGGTAGTGCATTTGGCACATCCATGGGAGGAAGTGCTTCAGTAGGTGCAATGAAAAAAAATGATGAAGCATTTGGTGTTTATTTAGTTTTAAGTGCACTTCCCGGTACTCAGGGTTTATATGGGTTTATGGGATATTTTATTTTAGCGGGGTTTTTAGTGCCTGAGATTACCATGACACAAGCAGGAGCTATACTTGGAGCAGGAATAGCACTTGGGCTTGTTGGATTAATGTCGGGAATACGCCAAGGACAAGTCTGTGCAAATGGTATAGCTGCTATTGGCTCAGGACATAATATCTTTGGAAATACTTTGATACTTGCAGTATTTCCTGAATTATACGCTATCGTTGCTTTTGCTGCTACTTTCTTGATAAGTCAAGCAATATAGGTAGAGTAAGTCCTTTATTAATAAGGGGTTATAAGGCATATTTCTTTAATATTCTTATAGCCCCTTAAAAACTATATTTACTTGAATTTTTATTGAGTTTATTTTAATAAAAATTATCAAGATTTTGATAAATATTATATTTTTGTAAAAAAAAAGATTTTTAAAAATGCCTCTTGATACTATTATTCAGTTAGATAAAGTTTCTATTTTTCAAAAGGAAGCACTTGTGTTATCTAATGTTTCTATGGAGATAGAGAGGGGTGAGTTTTGTTATTTAATCGGAAAAACCGGCACAGGTAAAAGTAGTTTACTGAAACTTTTATATGCCGATTTACCTTTGATTGATGGTTACGCTCAAGTTGCAGGTTTTGATCTTAGTAATTTAAAGCCTCGCATGATTCCCTTTTTAAGACGCAAAGTAGGTATAGTTTTTCAGGATTTCCAGCTTTTAAGCGACAGGTCTATTCGTGATAACTTACTATTTGTTATGAAAGCCACCGGATGGAGAGATAAAATTGCTATGGAAGAAAGAATGGAAGATGTTCTTGAAAAAGTCGGTTTGAGAACAAAAAGTTTTAAAATGCCACATCAAATTTCAGGAGGAGAACAGCAAAGAGTCGTTATAGCCAGAGCTCTTATAAATGACCCGGATATTATTCTTGCTGATGAACCAACCGGAAATCTAGACCCTGATACCAGCGAGGGAATAATTGAATTGCTTTTTGAAATTAGTAAAAGCGGTAGAGCCGTTCTTATGGCCACTCATGATTATGGGCTTATTCAAAAATATCTGGCAAGGATTTTTAAGTGCGAGAGTGGAAAAGTAGAGGATATAAACCCGGAATACTACAAGTAGTTTGTTAAAAACACAATAATTTATCATATTTCCAGTATTTATCTTAGTAAGATGTTAGTCTTTAATATCAGCATATTACACTTTTTGCTTTATAGATTTTATACTTTTTATGCTCAATTCAAATGTTTAAAAAAATAATATGCAATGAATATTCGTAAATTAAATCGGGCTATCCATCGTGATTTAGGATACTTTTTCTTTGCAATGTGTATTATTTACGGATTATCCGGAATAGCTCTGAATCACAGTCATGACTGGAACCCAAATTATTCTGTTACAGAGAAAGAATTTTATGTTGATATTGATGATTTAAAATCTAAGGGTCCTAAGGAAATAGCTTTATATGTTCTTGAACAAATTGATAAAAAAGACCAATACAGAACACATCTTGAACGCGGTGATAAACTAAGAATATATATACATAACGGAAGTGTGAATTATAATATACATGATGGAATGGGCTTTTTAGAACAAACTAAAAGAAGACCTGTTTTTTATGAAGTAAATTTTTTGCATCAAAATACTCCGAAAAAATTATGGACATGGTTTTCTAATCTTTTTGCAGCATCTTTGATAATAATGGCAGTAACGGGATTATTTATTATTAAAGGTAAAAATGGAATTACAAATCGTGGTGCATGGTTGGTCTCGGCGGGAATAATTATACCTTTAATTTTATTATTAATGTATCTGAATGGCTAAATTATGCACTGGTTGTTATTGGCTTTTTTAACTGCACTGTGTGAAGCGTTGAAAGATGTTTTTAGTAAGCTTAATTTAAAAAGCATTAACCCATTAATTGTTGCATTGGCAATGCGATTGTTTTCGCTGCCTTTGTTACTGCCTATTTTGTTATTTATTGATATTCCCGACAAAGGACAATATTTTTTTCCTGCATTATTAGCGGGAGGGTCTCTTAATATTATAATTACTATACTTTATTTAAAAGCCATACAGCATTCAGACCTTTCTGTTACTGTTCCAATGGTTACTTTTACTCCGCTATTTTTATTGATAACTTCGCCTTTGATAGTAGGGGAGTTCCCGGGTTATTATGGAATTGCAGGAATTTTTTGTATAGTTTTAGGTTCATATATGTTGAATATTCATGCAGCACGTCGTGGATTTTTTGCTCCTTTTAAAGCTCTCTTTAAAGAAAAAGGTCCTCGTTATATGTTGCTAGTAGCATTTTTGTGGAGTATAACGGCTAATATTGATAAAGTAGGAATTCAAAATTCCGGACCTCTATACTGGGTTGTAGCTATTTCAGTATTTTTGTTTATAGGAATGATCCCTGTTGTTTTGATATTTGCTAAAAATGACATTAAACAAATTTTAACAAACGCAAAAGAGTTATTCCCTGTCGGGCTTTTTTCCGGCATGACACTAATATTCCAAATGCTTGCTATTCAGCTTACATTAGTTGCTTATGTTATATCCATAAAAAGAACAAGCGCTCTAATGGTTGTGATTTTTGGAGTTCTAATATTCAAAGAAAAAGGCTTTTTGCAAAGAGCTACAGGAGTTATAATTATGCTTTTAGGTGTTTTGTTGATTTCCCTGTTTAATTATTAAGATTTTTTTGTTACTTTTGATTTTGTCTAAAAATTAAGAATAGTTAGTAAATAGCTTATTATGAGGAAGAATGAAAAGGCAGGCAAAGTTTTATTTTTAGATAAAACGCATCCTGTTTTGAAGGATAATTTAAAAAATATTGGCTTTGACTGTGATGAAAGGTTTAATATTAATTATGATGAATTATTGCGTATTGCTGAAAATTATATAGGAGTAGTCGTTAGAAGTAGTATTAGTTTAAAAAAAAATTTTTTTGATAAAGCCAAGAATCTCTGTTTTGTCGGCAGAGTGGGGAGTGGTCTTGAAAATATTGATTATATTTACGCCGAAAGTTTAGGTGTTAAATGTGTTAATTCACCCGAAGGTAATAGAGATGCGGTAGGAGAACACACTTTAGGACTTTTGCTTGCATTAAAACATAATATCTGTAAAGCAAATACAGAAATATCCCATGGAAAGTGGCTAAGAGAAGGAAATAGAGGGTTTGAAATTAATAATCGCACAGTAGGGATAATTGGCTATGGAAATACAGGTAGCGCTTTTGCAAAAAGACTTGCAGGCTTCGATGCTAATGTAATTGCTTATGATAAGTATAAAAAAGGATTTTCAGATAGCTATGTAAAAGAGGTTAGTCTTGATGATATTTTTAATGAATCAAACATTGTAAGTCTTCATGTTCCATTAACAAAAGAAACTTACTATATGGCAAATAATAGTTTTTTTGAAAAGTTTAGAAAACCGATAATTATAATTAATACTTCCAGAGGTCATGTATTACATACTGAAAGTTTGGTGAAAGCAATCAAAAATAATAAGGTAATTGGCGCTGCTTTAGATGTTTTGGAATACGAAGGAGTATCTTTTGAAAATATTAATGCCGGAGATAATGAAGAAATATTAAATTATCTGATAGAAAATGACAAAGTTGTTATTACGCCTCATATAGCCGGAGTTACTCATGAATCTAATTATAAATTGTCAAATGTGCTTTTTGAAAAGATAAAAGATATTTGTGAACGGACATAATATTTTATGAAAATTATAATATTCGGTGCGGATAGTTATATAGGGAGAAAACTTTTAGCGTATCTTCATAATAAGGAGTATGAATTAGTTGCAGTAATTAATGATAAAACGGATTTTTCCGAAAAAAATAATAGCATTGATGTAATAACTAAAGAAGAACTTTTTTTTAAAGATGTTGATATTGAAGCAGATAAGATAATATATTTTCCGTTTGATAATGAAAATATTCACGGACAAAAATTTAATAAAGAGGTTTTTTTAAATGAGTTTTTACATTTTAAAGAGTTTGTAAAAAAATCAAATATAGATGATGTTATCTTATTTTCAACTATATTACATGATGAAAATTTGTTTTGTGAGATTAATGAAGAATTGAAAAAAGATAATTTAAAAACAATATGGTTAAAAACAGATATAGTAATAGGGTCGGGTTCTCCGGAGTTTGAAATTATTAGAGAAATTATAGAAACAATACCTGTGTTTCTTATTCCTTATTGGTTAAAAACTTATTGTAATGTTATAGGAATAGATGACTTGCTAAAAAAAATACCTGAAATAATAAAAGAAAAAAAATATTCTAATAAAGAATTAACTATTGGTAATAAAGAGAAAATAAGAGTTAAGCAAGTTTTTTCAAATTATGCCGAGACCAGAGGAATGTTGAGGCTATTTTTTCCTACACTTTTTTTTAGTACAATATTTTGTGGTTTTTTATTAAGTGGAATTTCAAATATTAAATATTCTATAATTAAATTTTTATTAAAAAAATTAAAAAGCAGGTATAAAAAGCGCAAATTATATGTTTGTCCTGATATTCAAGTGAGTGGTAACTGCAGATATTATATTTTTTTAGCACTAGGCTTTGTTTCATCTTCAATTATAAGAACAAGATCGGCGAAAAAATATGAGAGCAAAAAAGATGAATCCTATGCCTTTGAGGGTTTTGATGATACTCCTGTTTATGGGTGTAAAAGCCTTTTAGTAGAAAGAGAGTTAAAAGATAATATTGCTGATAATGTTATAAAAAAAATAAAATCAATAGGTTTTGGAAAGAAGTTGTTTTATTTAAATTGGTTATGGCATTTTAAAGGGTGGACAAATTGGCTGACAGATGTAGAACATAATAAAAGTCATCCATTTGAAATTGTTAAAGGGGATAAAATGGATTTTTGGATAGTTCAGTTTGTAAATAATGATAACTTTCGCGTATTATTATATTCTGATTTGTTTTTACCGGGAGAAGGTTGGTTAGAATTTAGGGTTTTAAATATTGGGAATAATAGGGTTCTGCAAATAAAACAGGTGTTTCGACCCTTAGGTTTTTCCGGTAGGGTTTATTGGTTTTTTACAAAACCTTTACATTATTTTATTATGAATAAGATAATAAAAGCCATTATAAAAAAATAGTTTTATAAAAAATATGTTTTTTATTTATTAAATATAAAAAAAAGTATTAAATTTGCACCTGATTTTAGTGATAAAAAAATAAAATAATAAAGGTCCGGTAGTTCAGTTGGTTAGAATGCCTGCCTGTCACGCAGGAGGTCGCGAGTTCGAGTCTCGTCCGGACCGCAAAAAAGCCACTTACAAACATGTAAGTGGCTTTTTTAGTTTTATAATAATATTATTTTCTTAAATAAAGTTTTTATCTATGAAACCCTAAACTTACACCTCCTGTTATACTTGAGTAATTTGATATGGTTCCATCAACGAAAAAGCTTATAAATCCTACTTTAACACGAGTGCCTATATTTACTCCAAATTGACCATTATCCATGTTAATATCAACAGGGTCTTTAATTACATCTAGCCCTATTTGATAATCTCCAACAGTTACTAAATTTAAATCAGAGTACATATATCTTAATCCGCCATAAATTGTAACAATAGGAAGTCTTACAGATGATACAAGATTAACGGAGTAAGCGCTTGCTGATAAATCAAGCTTTTGATTATGAGTATCAATATCAGGATTATTTTGAGGGTTATAATCAAGTGAGTAAGAAGCTCCTAAATTTGTATAAGTACCAATTATCGAAATATCCATAGGTAGGTGTTCAAGAACCGGAATATACTGTAATAAACCATGTTTTAGCCCAAAACCATACATGCTTGTTGAAAAATCACGGGTTGTAACTTCCGGCATATACCTGAATTTTAGTTCAGTGTCTTTTACTAGCCCTACGTTTCCCTGTAGTACAAGCGGAACTAATGGTAAAAAACTAATGCCTGTACCCGGAGGTAATTCAAATTCTGTCCCGTTAAAATCTAGTAACGGTCCTTCTTTATTGTCTCCAAATATAGTTGGAGATTTTGCCGTTGTCTTATCGGTATTAGCTAAAGAAAGGTTTTCATACTCACTCTCATCAAATAAAAAATCCTGGTAATCAGTGCTAACAAATGTTATGGGAGTTGCAAATCTTATATCAAATCTTCCAAGTCCATGCGCCCTTCCTGTATTGTACCACCCGCTGTTCATGTTATTTCCTAATGAATGAGCTAAAGGTTCAGCATAATAGTGCATTAGCTTTTCTGCATTTGAAGTTCCGGCTTTAAATAATTCAGTTATGTCTTCTTGAGAGTATGAAAAACTGCCTATAGAAAAAATTGCGAGCAAAATTGTAATTCTTTTTTTCATCTTAATAAAGTTTTGGTTAATAATTATAGTTATTTGCAATTATATCTTTGTTTATGCTTGAATAACATGGTCTTTTTTTATTATCAAGCATATAAATAATTGCTTTAAATTTTAAAATAGCTTTTAATATTTAAGTACAAATATACATTATTAAAAATAAAAAAAGAAATAATATGTAAACAAAAACCCTGATAAAGAACATTATTTATCAGGGTTTATTAAAATATATAATCAGTTATTTTATTCTAGCGTGTACATTTTGTGTGCAATTTCACGACCTTCTGCATAAATAGTTATGTTATAAGCTCCACCTGTAAATTGGTCAGTTTGTTTCCAAACTTCGCAGAGATGTATTCTTTCGTTTCTGAAGTTAACAGTTCTTTTAGTAGAGTATTCTACTTCTCTGCCATTAACTTCAATAGTGTTTGTTCCGGATCTTGATAAAACTCTGTTTCTAGGGTCAATAATTCTTATATAAATATCTCTTTCTCCCGGTTCTGCAACATGGTTTTCATTAA
>PWLF01000151.1 GCA_003559475.1 Bacteroidales bacterium | reverse complement strand
GATTTAATTACGTTTGTAAATTGTCACTTCCGAAGGTTCAATGCAACCAAAATATACAAATTATGGCGCATTAAAGGAGGTGCAACGGCAAAGATACGAAAAAGTAAGCAAAGCATGCCCGTGTGCATGGGCAGCAGGCAGTGTTTTTTACCAGGTAAAAAATGTTGATTTGGATAACAAAGGTTTGGATGCACACCAACCCAATAACCTCATAATTTAAGTTACATTTAAAGAGATAAAATATGAAAAATAGACTTTTTTTGGCCTTTGCAGCCATATTATTTGCAGCCATTATAGTTTTTAATATTAACCTGGCACAACAGGGTACCGCTGGTGATATCACTCTTGTTGGGGTCGAGCTGGAGGCGGGTGCGAATGAGGGAACTGTAGACCATATTCAAGATCCCCATACTGCAACATATGAATGCAGAGATGAGGATAATTGGAGGGATAAAAGCGGATGGCCGTATAATATTCGAGCTCGGGTTTGTTCTGCACCATCATGTGCCAGAAAATATGTTAGGAATAGGGCTTACCCAAGCATGGGAAGTTGCACTGTTTATTATAACTTCCCATAAACTATTTTGAGAAAGGAGGCTGTTGCGAAGAAGTATTTATTTTAGCAAAAAAGTATTTGCAAACAATGAAATATAATTCTGACATTAAAAGTATCTAAATTCATCTCACTCAGGTTAGTTTATTTTGTTTCATTTATTTGCCGATATACCAGCCTCCTTTTTTATTAAAAGGTTTTGTTTTTTTCTATGGTTACAGAAATATCTTTTGATGAATTATTAAAAAAAAAGTATTCAATAAATCTAATCCTTTTTAATATGAAGTATTTTTCATTTATTGTCTTTCTCTATGCAATTTGGGGTTGTAATGACCGGGCAAATAAAAACATTAACTATAACAATGAGTTTCCCATTGTTAGAGAATTATTATCCGAACCTATTGAATCAATTCCCTTTGATAATATTGGCGGGATGGTTCTTGTTGATACATTTCTTGTTACCCTAAGCAAGAATAAATCGCCATTTTTGCAAGTATATAGCTCCCGTTTTTATAATCTAATAGCTGAATTTGCATATGAGGGCCGAGGACCTGGTGAGTTTATGTTTCCTAATCTGGTTCAAAACTCACTGAATGATTATGAAACCGGATTTTGGATTTTCGATGATGTAAAAGGTTTTTACTATGTTGATTTAGTTGGTTCTGTGCTTTCGGGTAATTTTTTCTACCAACATGCAAGTGAGATTGTTCTGCCAGACCCTGGTTTTGATCAGGTCAATTTTCTTGATAATGAGATTATTGGTTTTAGGACGTATGACACAAGATTTGGTATATTAAACAGAGAAAGCGGCTTGTCTCATTTTGTGCCTTTTTCAGCCACTGACATTGGTGTCCCGGTTGATAATAATTTTAAGTACGGAGTATATGCTTCTTTTATTGGCGCCAATTCTAAACAAAAAAAGGTTTTTTCAGCCTATAGACTATTGCCTCGAATAGAGTTTTTTGATTTTGATGGTAATTATCTAAAGACAACGGTGTACGATAATGAAAAATATAATAAGGAAAAGTTTAAAGAACTTTTTGCTTTGAAAGATCCGGACAAAGTTAAGGGTACCCGGATCTATCTTGAAGCAACAAGTTATGATAACAATTATATATACCTTCTATTTAACAATGTTACAGAAGAAATACTTTTCGGTGATGACCCATCTCTTCTTCCAAACAGCCAAATTCTCATTTTTAACTGGGAAGGCGAACCTTTGCAGAGATTAGTGTTAGATAAGTTTGTTGTTACATTTGCTATTGATATCATGCAGAACAAGATTTTTACCTATTGTCCTCTTGATGATGATTATCCCATTTTTGTTTATAAATTAAGTGGGTTTGATAAAAAGGATGTTTGAAAAACGTTTATTCCATTCCAAGATGTCAGATCGAATAAGAAGTTTTGATTTCACCAATCTGTAAAAATATGGTTTTGTTATTTTTTCAAGGGGTTAAATTTTTGATCAAATTGGGAAAGTAAAATGAAAACGACGAAATACTATCAAATGCTTCTTGTCCTATTTATGGCCCTGTCAGTATGGCTTTCCATAAAAATAAAGAAAGCATACGATCAGATTGAAATATCTCAAGCCAGCCAAAAAGCAATATTGGATAATTATTTGGTATTGCAATACCGGCTTGATATTTTGCAGGAAGCATTCCAGATAAATTTTAAAATGAATCCTGAGCCATTGCTTACGTGTGGGCCGGTAAGTGAAAACCAAAATAACAATTCGATGATATTGCATTTGAAACCTTATGCCTGCTCGCCCTGCAATATGCCGGCCATAAACTCTTTGATCAGGAATTTTGGCCGGCACAACGGGTTTTATATTTTTTCTCATACATCCAACAGGTCTTTTTTATCTGAAATAACGGATGAA
Source organism: Bacteroidales bacterium (assembly GCA_003559475.1). Taxonomy (GTDB): domain Bacteria; phylum Bacteroidota; class Bacteroidia; order Bacteroidales; family UBA7960; genus PUKZ01. The sequence goes on along the minus strand of PWLF01000151.1, from coordinate 326 downwards.
TTAGAGCGGGATGATGCTGTTTTTTGGTTAGATACAAACTTATACAATCATGCAGATGATGGTTATGATGCCGAATTGTTGTTTTTAAATGGCGAGCAAATTATAAAAGGCCAAATGCCTTTGGAGTTGTTAAAGGAAAATTACATCTTCAACCTGGTATTGCAGGGATTAGCCGGTCTGGATGATTATTAGTACTTAATCCATGGCACCCACTCGTCAGACGACTTCAAGTCGTCAGACGAGTAACATGCATTTTAATAAATATTCTACACCTGATCATTTGATATGCCCCGAAAACTTACCATTGTTATATTCGTTACAGCGAT
>PWLF01000172.1 GCA_003559475.1 Bacteroidales bacterium | reverse complement strand
ATCAGAAAAGGTGTAGAAAGCGACAAGTACGCCGGTTTCAAAAGGTCTTCCATTCGGATATGAGATAACAACCGTTACCTCAAACACCTTATATATTTTTTTGTTTTGCATTCGTACCTCCTCTCTAACTTTATTAAACACCCATTATTCAATATTGTCAATTTAGAGACCACAAATAAAGGCGGATTCTACGTAATTCATCATATGAGAGAAGTTTACCTTTCTTTTTAAGTTTGTCTCTTACTGGAGACAACTTTTCAAAATTACTCTCCCCAACCGCTTTTTTGACATCATCAATATCTTTTTTATTCAAAAATGAAAGGTCAAGCTCCAACTTCTCTCCATCTTTAAGAAGTTTTTCTGTATGAGAAATTATGGTTCCGAGAGAAAGAGACCTTTTCTCCGCAACTTCTTCAAGAGAGAACCCTTGGTTTAAAAGCTCTTTTGTCTTCTCATAAGTTGAAATCTCTCTTTCAATTTTTTTCTTTTCTGCTTTCTTTGTAGGAATTACCGACCCTCCACAAGATGTAATGAAATCTTCTTGTCTTGCCGCCAAGTCCCCCAAAGAAAGCTCTTTTAATCTTTTCTCTGCCAAAAAGGACTTCCTTTTGAAAGTTTTATCCGCATCAGACACTCTACTGTCAACAGAAAGAGCCTTCTCATTCAAACCACTTAAATAAAGCCCTTGTATTGAACGAACACGGGAAAGAGCGACATATCCTTGTCCTGAGACAAAACTTTTGGAAAGATCCACCTCAACTTTATCCAGAGTCATTCCCTGGCTTTTGTGAACCGTAATAGCCCAAGCCAGGCGAAGAGGAACCTGTGATATTTCTGCAAAAACACGCCCCTCCTCTTCCCTTCTCCAAGTTACGGGTTCTGTAAATATTTTTCTCCCGTCCAAGGTTTTGACCACAGGACCGCTTCCGGAAAATCCGACAATCTCCCCTTGAGTACCGTTTACGTATTGACCTTTAGTATCATTTTTAACGAATATAACTTTTGCTCCTTTTTTTAATACCAATTTCTCCGGTGCAAGACATCCGCGAATAAGAGCTTCTATGTGTTGCTTTCTCCCTTTTCTAACCATTTCATATCCCCTCTCTTCTCCCTCCAGAGCATTTAAATATTCCTCATTCATAGAATCCACATCCAAATTATGTGTAAACAATCGCAAGATATCACTTCTCTCTCCGTCTTCCGGTAAGTTCTCATTTATCCTCTCTTTTAATAATTCTTTTAACTGCCTACTGACTCTATTTTCGCGAATGGCAGACAACATCTCAATAAAAACATCTTCTCCTTGCCTATACTGTTCATTCAAGTAACAAATAACGGGGTTCATTTCCCTCCAACTTTTTGATTCAAAAGCGTAATTAAAGCTCTCTTCCCTTGCTATGGGCGGAAGCTGAAAAAAATCTCCCGAACAGATAATCTGCATTCCACCGAACGGCTCATCACTTCTTCTTATATGTCGCAAAACCTTATCTGTCATATCCAAAAGATTGCCCGAAAGCATAGATACTTCATCAATTATTAGAACGGACTTACTGTTTATTTTCCTCCATAAAGTTTTATTGCCCTCCATCTTATCCAAGTCAAATTTACTTAAACTCTCTTTAACTCCCAAACCGGCCCAAGAATGAAGAGTTACTCCCCCTAAATGTGTTGCCGCAATACCAGTTGAAGCGGTAACAGCCGGCTCAATATCGTGGCTCTTAAGCCATTTAATATATTCATTTAAAACATAAGTCTTTCCGCTTCCGGCTTCTCCCGTTAAAAAGACATTTTTCCCTATCTTTAATATATCTAAAGTTTTCTCTTGAGTCATAACTCTAATTCTAACAAAATTAATCGTTTATACGAAAAATGGATTATAAAAAAAGCCGCCGTTCGATCTCTCTACTAGGCGGCAGTTGAAGACTTGCTTGAATGAGGTGTTTCCGACCACCCACGCACATAGGCCCTGTGTCACACCCTCGATAGGTTGGAACTTACCTATCAGGATGGTTATTCAAAGGGTTGCTTTTCTTAGTTCCTCTATGAGGAGAGAAAAACCCCTATGATCGCCCTCCACTAAGCGACGAACGAGCTCGAGCCTCCGTTCTTGCATTTCAAGTAAGTCTGATTCTAGAATAGCAAACAAAAATCAAAATTTCAAATAATTTTATTAATTCCTCCATAAGACTAAGAACATTGCTACATATTGCATAACTGCCATCAGTATCTAAATTTAATAAATTAATAACAAATTCATCATTATAAAAATCAGCTAAATAAGCAATACATAAGGTTTATTCATTCTCCTCTAATAAAGCATACGCTCTCTTAGCTTTCTCAGAGCTGTATTCGTTATAAAAAAGAGTCATTTGTCTTGATGATCTGTCCCTCTTATTTTCCTCTTTAAAAAGATGGACCATCCCCGCTTTTGAATAATCCGTATTATCCCAAGAAGTAATAATTATCCCATGACTTAAATAAGCATAAACATTATCCACCTTCTCTATTTTTTTAATGGGAAATTCACTCTTAAGCATATCAATATCCAGATCTGTATATATATTATAATCTTTTAATTCAATAGAGTAGACTTTAATTTCTTTATTGCTTAAAAAAGAATACCCCTCTTTTAAAACCAAGAACTCAAACTCCGGCTCATCCGGCTTCAAGATTCTTCCACAAATTACAATGTCTACTAAATTATTTCCCAATAAAACCAAACTCTCTGAAGTGGAATTTGTTTGAACTATTTCAAATTTATCCACCAACGGTTCTAGTAACTTAAAATAAGTTGGGCAAACAGCCACTCTTATTCTTTCTTGATCTGTTTTATTGTAAGTAATCAAAAAAGCGAAAAGTATCGCAATTAATCCCAAGGATATGATAATATACGAAATCTTTTTAATCATTATTAGATCTTATTTTAAATTTCTATTCCAAAAAATCAAAAGATTCAAGCATTCTCTCTTGAATAAGTCTATCTTCTTCGTTAATTGAGCCATGATGAACTATCTGATCTCCAGATGGAGGATCACACTGCTCGGGCGAAATCAGTTCTCCTCCCCAAAAACAATCCACTTTGTGATTATTTATCACTAATCCGGAGAAAATAAATCCTGATTCTGTCCATGAATTTGGAGAATCCTCAACATTAGCAAAAGTTGCCCAAACTTCTCCGCTTGAGAGAATGAAATCTCTTGCATTTAACACCGATACTTGAAACTCAATTTCAGATTCTACAAATTCACCAAAGATTCCTTCTGTTGGAACACCTTGCGGAAATACAGAAACATGAATAGCCTCTTGGGAATGATGAATGAATGGAAGACCTTGCGTATCACTTTCGGGAGAGTAGAAATTCACAATTGGAGCAATGGGAGCATCGGTTGCTTCCAAAACTTCCCATTCAGGCGGATAATTCAAGGAAAAACCAAATTCTTCATTGGTATATGTTATCCAATTATCCGTATCTACACCATTTCTCTCTTTCGTATCAAATAAATATGAACCGAGAAGAAAACCGATTAAAAATGCTATTAATATAATAAGGATTTTTTTCATGTTATTTGTAGTGTATATTTAAGCTACTGTATTGTAAAGAGAATTTGGAAGTGCCAAAACCCTTAAAATATGGTTATTTAAAATAAAAATGATACAATCCAAGAATGAATAAAATTGCTATCACATCAATAATACTGCTCTCTTTACTGTTCCTTTTAGCTCTTGGAGTTGCAGTATACATTCAATACACCTTGTATGAAAAAATAGAAGAAAAAGACGCGGAAATATCGGAACTTGAATCTGAATTGTCTAATGCTCAACATGACAATATGGAAATGGCAGAACGCCTAAGGGATAAAGAAGAAGAGGTTCAAGATTTTTATGAACAAATAAGTGAACTTACGGGAGATGTGGGTCTTTTGATGAAATTGGAAGAAACAGACGAAGAATTACTTAAAAAGTATTCCAGAGTATATTTTCTCAATGAGCATTATACACCCCCATCTCTTAAACTTATAGATCACGATTTCGTTTACAGAGAAAATGAAGTTGAAGAAATACACGGAGAGGTTAAACCCTTCTTGGAAGATATGCTCTTCTCCGCCGAAGATGACGGCATAGATATGAGAGTGATATCGGCTTACAGATCTTTTGATGAACAATCAACCCTAAAGTCACACTACACTGTAACTTATGGTGCGGGAGCCAATCAATTCTCAGCCGATCAAGGATACTCGGAACATCAGCTCGGCACCGCAGTTGACTTTACCACGAGAGAATTGGGAGAGAATTTTACTACATTTGCAAATACCAAAGCATATGAATGGATGCTTGAAAACGCCCACAGATTCGGATTTATACTTTCCTATCCCGAAGGTAATGAATACTACATTTTTGAACCCTGGCATTGGCGATTTGTGGGAGTGGAACTAGCAACGAATCTTTACGAAAAAGATACACACTTCTATGATATGCCTCAAAGAGAAATAGATGAATACTTGGTCAAAATATTTGATTAAAAACTCCCAAGGAAGCTAAGGAGTTGTTGTTTTATAAACAAGCGCCCCCAACGATTTTGGGTATACTTTTATATTCTTCTGGAATCGTACGCCCAATGGAGAAGGGCCTGCCTTTGTCTTGGGCGACAAAATAAATCAGGACTTTTACCTGAAGAACAGTTTTTCTCAATCTGACCCGCATGCCTTCTCATACCCTTCCAGCGTTTTATTTGTATCTCATCTTCTTTATCCAAACGCCTTCCCATATAGTAACGACAATACCATTGAAACCACCCACGAGGGTCATGTTTTTTATTTATCCACCCTTTCTTTTGCCAAACCTTAAGTGGCTGACTTGCATGCTTATGAAAATAATTAAGAGTGTCATCATGACCTTCCGGAGAAAGCTTAGCCCCCACAAACCAACTCTTTGGAAATTCGCGTTCGCAATCTGTCATATATTTACCACCAAATACACCCAGTGAAAGCATTTGTTTAGGAGTCAAGTCCGGCTTGAATTCAGGATGAAAATTCTTACCTATCGGCTCGGTAAGTTTATACTTATATCCCTTTTGCATTTTGTCATTCACCGTAACAGTTTTTATTTTGCTTCTAGGCATAATTAGTAATAATGTAAATTACCAATAAAAATAATCCTCCCCACCAAAGAATGTCGGAAATTATCAAACTTGCCGTAATTTTATTCTGCCAAGACTTGGGCAACAACTCCCCAGATCTTCCTTCCTTTTCTCTTTTCAAAAGAAAAGGACTGACTTTGAAAGATAGAAAATAACCATTAAATATCAAAACAATTACTACTATTATGTGAATAAGAGGTATGGCGGTTAAAACTTCATTTCTGTAAAAAATCGCCGCGCCTATCGCAACAAGTGTAATCCCGATCCAAATAAGAGGTTTGGTTACCTTATGAGTCCTTGTAGTAGCTTCGGTCCAATAGGAAGACTTTCTTCCTAAAAATCCGTGCAGATCAATAACAACCACTGCGCCTAAGCCAATAACGAATCCGGCTATGAATATGAATAAACCAATAACATCTATCCATTGGACCAGTCCAAGGTTTAAAAAGGATTCAATTAAGTACATAAATGGCGTAATTTAAATAAGTAGCAAAGCCCACCCAAGCAATATAAGGAATGAGGATATAGCTTGCGGGTCTTGATATGGAATAGAAGAGAACCATTGTCCAAACAATAAAGATAAGAAGTAAAATAATATTTACCAATCCCCAAAAAGGACTCTGATAACCAAAGAAAATTATTGACCAACTGGCATTTAAGATGAGTTGCGTTGTAAATACACCAAGAGCAATCTTTATCATTCTTTTGACTTTTTTATTAGAATCTGAATATTTTCTCCAAATAAGAAAAGCGGAAATACCCATTAAAATATAAAGAGTGGTCCACACAGGAGCAAAAATCCAATCAGGAGGATTCAAAGCCGGTTTTACTAATCCGGCATACCATGTGGAAATGGCTCCCATTGTAAAAAAAGAGCCGATAAAACCCGCAGACAAAGAAACTCCCACAGCAATAATTAATTTAATTATATTATTCAAAATTATTTTTTATTTATTTGTTGGAAAAGCCAAACGACAGCCAAAATACCAACAATAAGCCAAACTACCCAAGTAATAAGTCCCAACACTCCCCAGGTTCCCCCCATCATACCGCCACTCCAATCCATCATATGACCATATTCAACACCATTGGCAAATGAAACTGTGGGTAACCCCAAAATTACACCAAAAGATATATAAGTAAGTATTTTCATAAAAATTTAACTTTTATCTTTTGCCAAGGCCTTCTTGCGATCTGCTGGCTTCATTGCTTTAATCTCAAGCATTCTCTTTTTAGCCTCCAATCTCTTTGGTCCCTTTCTATTAAAGGATGTCTTCTTTTTTAACCCTGTTGATCTTTTTGCCATAATTTCATTATACATTAATACCATATTTTGCCTATTAAAAAATCGAAAATAAATGATATATAAATTGTTTTATTATAAAATAAATTTATGATGAAAAAAGCAATCTCTCCGAGTGTGGCACACAAATTACCAAAAGATTTACGAAAGATTCTCATATCTTCTGAAACAGAACGAATAGTGTAGGAAGACATTACACTACTTGCACGCAATAAGTGGATTTGTTGGATTATTTCCGCGAAATGATTAAAAGTAGGAATTTTTCTTTATAATATTCACTTTTATTCATAGATGTATCGTATTCATCATTGCGTCATTTTTTCAAGCCCGTTGCGTCATTTTTAATAAAATTGTCTTAAAACCTCCTATTTTAAGTCAACTAATTGCGTCATTCTTGAATTATAATTGCAACATTTCATTTTCTTTAACAGCTATAATGGAATCAAGCATTTCTGACCGGAGTAAGCTTTTTGTTTAAAATATTATCAAGGAGTTCCTGATATTTATTTTTAAGTTCATAAATTGTTTGGTTTTGAGGAATTGTTTGGTTTTGAGGAAATGATTCCATATGTAGGGTATTATATCAAAAAATTACAACAATGTTGTTCTGGAAAAGTTTTTGCTACTTGATAACAAAAAATATCTTTGATAAATAAGAGTATTTTTTGCACAGCTCCGCACGTTGAACGAAGTTAGAACCTGTGTTTGTTTAATCTTTTTGAAAATCCTTTATATCTTCTTTAGAAAATATCCTTCCGGCAGTAGATTGTTTTAACATTCCGAATGAAGGTCTTGCACTGAAACCAACGTATTCAACCCTTTTGCCCAGGGCTTTTTGGACATATTGAATAGCAGGAATTAAATCTGTATCTGAGCTTATAACAATCGCAGTATCATATAATTTATCAACCGCACCAACAACTAAATCTATAGATAATTTAACATCGACACCTTTTTCTCGAATACTACCGCCATCGTACATTAGACGTCCTCTTTTTATGCTAAAACCCTCCAACTCTAAATTAGCTAGAAATTTTTGTTGACCTTTTTCCATATTCTGACTTTTCTCTGAGTTATCAAAGTTTTTAACTATGCCGACGTAGTATCTTTTAGAGACCAAATCTCGATTTCCAACTAGGTGTTCTACAAAAGCAGAGTAATCAAACTTATTTTTTTAGTAGGAAGACCAACTTCTTTAAGTCTTTGATAAGTATTTCCTCCATCAACATAGATTACAATTTTCTCTTTTCTAGACATTAAAACAATTATAACATAAACAAAAACCACTCCCGCCGAAGCGAGAGTGGTGCTGTTAGTACCTATATATTTACATACTTTTAGTTTAAACGAAAGGATACTGTGGATATCCTACTAAGACTCTGCATGTTGAACGAAGTTCGAACCTATGTTCTGGGGGAAAATTAAAAGAGAAGTTGAGAAAGCTGCAGTTTCTTAAATATTTAAAAAATTAAAGGTTTAAGATTAAAAAAACACTCACAGAGACCATTATTGCCTATTTTCCTGCATTATGATATATTGTGACTAGAAAGGGCTTTAAACTCCCCTTTCAGTTAATATATGGATAAAACACCAACAAAAGGAGAATATTTGGGAATATTATTAAGGTCCCACCAAACCATCTTTTCAACCAAAGATGCTGCTTTATTGTGGAATGAAAATAGTAATTCAGTAGTAACTAATCGCTTGAAAAAATATGTTAAATCCGGAAAGTTATTCAGGCCGTATCGCGGTTTGTACGCCAAAGATCAAAAATTTAATTATTTTGAGTTGGCTACTCGTATCTATACACCCTCATACATCAGCTTTGAAACTGTCTTAACAAGAGAAGGCGTGAATTTTCAATACTACGGAAATATTTTTGTTGCATCATATGTAAATAGAGAAATCAACATTGGTGAACAGAAAGTTTCATTCGTTCGTATGAAAGACTATGTTTTGAGTAATACAACAGGCATTGAACACAAAGATGGCTATGCAATTGCTACACCCGAGCGCGCATTTTTGGATCGTGTGTATGTAAGCAAAGATTACCACTTTGATAATTTAGCTAATTTGAATTGGGATAAAGTATTTGAGATTTTACCCATCTACCATAATAAACGAATAGAAAAGAAAGTTAAGGAATATTTTAAAAACCACCAAGACAATCAAGTAAACAAATAACATGACATTAGACTATTCAAAACATAAAAATATTTTGTTGCAAATTTTGAAAGATATCTATTCTGATACATCTATTGCCCCCTACTTAGGATTTAAAGGTGGTACTGCCGCTATGATGTTTTATGACTTACCAAGAAACTCTGTAGATTTAGATCTTGATTTATTAGATGAAAAGAAAGAAGATGAAGTTTTTGAAAAAATCAATAAGATTATTAAAGAGTACGGAAAAATTACTGACTCCTACATACAAAAATCCAATTTAAGGAACGTTATTTCATATAATCCCAAAGCTCAGAATATTAAAGTTGAAGTAAACCGTAGACAGTTTGGTTCAAAGTATGAAGTGAAAATATTACTCGGTATCTCTATGCTTGTCATGGTTAAAGAGGATATGTTTGCTCACAAACTTATGGCTATGTATGAACGAATTGGTAAAACAAGTCGAGACATTTTTGACATTCAGTATTTTGCTAAAAATAACTGGCCTATCAACCGAGAAATAGTAGAACAACGCTCAGGCATGTCTTTCAAAGAAACTTTGGCAAAATGTATTACTATGTTGGAATCGATGGATAATAAGCGCATCCTTGATGGGCTTGGTGAATTGCTCACTGACTCACAGAAAGATTTTACACGTGCTAAATTAAAAAGCGACACAATCTTTTTATTGAAAGTTATGCACAGTAACGAAAGATAATAGAAGCTTGAGTTTTAACCTAAAACTCAACACTTTACTTTGATTTACAATAGCTCCCCCTACTAGATGAGTTCCCACCTTCGCTTAAGCTACGGTCGGACAGGCAGAACTCTGGATTGGAGGAAAATAAAGAGGGAATTGGAAGAATTTAAGGTTTTGAGAATGTTTGGAAAGTTAGAATTTCAGAACTAATTTTGATAATATTATATATTATGTACAGAAAAGGCGTTTCCGCCCTCATTATTAATAAAAACAACGAGTTCCTCTTGGTTAATCTAAACTCATTTGAAGAGAGATTTTTTGCTATTCCCGGAGGAGGCATCGAAGATGGAGAAAACCTAGAAGAAGCAGTGTACAGAGAAATAATGGAGGAACTAGGAATCAACTCTTCACTGCTTGAGTTAATAGGTATAGGAAAAGAACCATTATATTATAAATTTAAAACTCCCAAAGTAACCAGGGAAGGAAAAGAATATTTGGGGTCAGAACGAAACTTTTTTGGTTTCAAATTTAATGGTGTGGATGAAGAAATTAAGCTTGCTGAAGATGAAGTAAGGGTATATAAGTGGGTACCATTCTCTGAGCTATATAAATATCTACTTTTTGATTGTCAGTTAGAAGAAACTTCATCAAAAATTTTGGAATTATTTCCCCAATTTAAATAAGTGTGGTTTTATTAAAATAATATTAATTTTCACTAGTTTGCAACACTTTACCTTGCTTTACAATTGCTCCGGCGGCAGGAATTTCTAAACTTACAGTTTCAGTACAGGTTGTCACGATTTTTCATACTTCAAAATCGTAGGCAACCTCTTCGAATCCTGACGAAAGCAAAATTGTTTGCTTTCTCCGCCGGAGCTTGTAACGCAAAAATCACCCTAAAGGGTGATTTTGCTAACAAGCTCCCCGTGCTGGACGTATTTAGAACTCCGGAATGGCAGAAAGTATTACAAGATCTTCGGTTACTAAATATTTCAAGTAGATGCGCTATTGCTTAAATACATTAGTACAACCTCTTTGAAGAGTGAGCGGGATTATTCTCTATTTTGAATTTCAACGATTTACATCATCAAAGTTACTATAGATGAATACTCCATCAAGATCACTGTAATTACTTTCTATATAACCTCTATGTGAGTGCTCTATTTTGATTCCAGAGTTTAGACTTAAAATAAACCAAAAAAATAAAATTAATAAAATTATTTTAAACCAATTTAATGCGACAAAGTTTTTCATATAAATTTATTAGTCGTTAAATTGTAGCAAAACGTTGGGTGAAGTAAAGGAATCTTGGACCATAATTTCATTATTCACGAAAAAGATTGCTGTGTAAAGAAAAATTAAGTACCATTAAAATAATAAAGATTGTAGATTATTGGCTACAACTATGTTTTGTTTTTAAAAGATGTAATTAAATAATTATGCATATTTTTCCAAGAGATGAAATAAAAGAAGGTGAGATATTGACTGAAAGTGATTATGAAAAGGCAGCAAACAAGGCTTTGCTTTTAGCAATTTTTGGATGGATTTTAAGTGGAGGATTAATAGGAATTTTACTTCACTCTTATGTGTTTAAGTATGCCGACAGGGCGAGTCGTAGCTCTAATCCAGAAGTTAGAAGCGCGGGATCTATGGCGAGGAAAATATCGATTGTATTTTGGACATTCTTATCGTTAGCGTTTTTGTTTGTACCATTTGTGCTATATATTGATGAAATAGGAGTTGGGAGAAGCGTAGTAACCGGGATTGTAGTTATCGGAATTGTTATTTCAATACTCTGGTTTAAAAAAAGGAACGTATGGCCACGAAAAAAACTTTTATTTTTT
>PWLF01000103.1 GCA_003559475.1 Bacteroidales bacterium | reverse complement strand
ATTTGCGTTTATTGCGAATCTGTCGGTTAATTTGTATGTAATTCCAATACTTGGGGTTGGCTCAACATCATATTCTTTTGCAAATTTTTGTCTGAAATTTAATAAAGCAATAATATTTTCATTATTATTTTTCCACCTCCAGGATGTTAAAAATGTGTATTTATTTTCGGTTGGGTTTTCTTTGTAATCATCAACTTCAGCATTTTTATATTGATGATTAAAGCCAAGTGATATAGTGTTTCTGTCTGAAAAGTAATATCTTAGTTCGGCGTTGCTGTTTTGTGTTCTTGACAGGCTTTCACTATTTATAGTATTGTCGTCATTATAGTGAATAAAATCTTCAAAATATCCTGTTTTAACTTCTGTAGTAAAATTATCAAAAATAGTCTTCCATCCACCTGTAATTCTCAAAAAACGATCATTTTGCTTTGCTTGAGGTTTGTTTTGGTTTTGAAATAAAGTTGGAGGAATATTCCTGTTAAAGTTTTGATACCAAGCAGTTAGATTTATTATATGATTGTTTTTAGGTTTAAAATAGTTCTCTTGCAAAAATCCCCAACCACTGTATTTTGCATTTTTTTGTTTTAATACTGTATCATTAGACATTCTGTTATTTACAAAGCTGTACTTGTTTTTTGAATTGTTTTGAATTACGCGTAATGAACTTGAGATTGACTCATTACTCCATTTTGTATGTATAATGTTTTGAAAATCTTCATTTGTTGAAACAGAGCTGTTTAAACCAACTTTTAAACCCTTTTCAAATGTTGGGTTGTTGTTCATTATAATAGCTCCTCCGACCGCACCGGACCCCCATATTGAACTTCCTCCTCCGTATTGTATTTGTATTTCATCAGCAAAAGATGCAGGCATTAATGCCAAGTCATTTTGAGCATTCATTGGGTTTTGAATATTAAAACCATTCCATATAAATGCTGTATGAGATGCCGCACCACCTCTTAGTGAAATTGTTGAAAGAACTCCCGGTCCATAACTTCTGACTGCAATAGGAGTGTGTGAGTTTAGTATTGATGCAAAATTTGAATGATAATTGCTTTTTAATATAGTTGTATCAATTGATTGAATTTTAGATGAGCTTGAAAAGAATTCATGGCGCTCTGGAAATATTTCTACACCTTCAAGATAAATAGTATCTTTTGGGTTAAAACCATAAATAATAGATATATTTAACCCAAATATAAGAGCAATAAAAGTAATTAACCTAACCATTCTAAATACAATTTAGTTAAAAAATTGTATTTGTAAACAAACGGGGAAATAATTATGAGAAATGATTTATATCATTCTTTGCTTTTATCCCGAAAGCTACAAATATTATTTGTTTTTATTATATGAAATGGCAGGTCTTCTGACTTGCTCTTTGTTTGTCGGCCTTCCCATCAATAAATTTTGACAGTGGCTAAAGGTTGACAAACAATTTAAAAAGAGCTTACAGCAGCGGGAACTGTCCGGGATTTGCACCCGATTCCCTTTTAATCCATGTCCTTGATAAGAACTAAGGAACCACTTCTTTTTGCAAATATATAAATATTATTTCAAATTCAAGAAGTTTTTTAATGATATAATATTAAAAAAATATATTATAAAAAGTAATATTAAATGAAATAAGTTTTATCTTTGAAAATTAAATTTTTAATTATTAAAATAATAAAATAATATGGAAGCAATTAAAAGATTAGATTTCGGTAAGACTTTTGGAGGATTTTTGCAAATTTTTTCAAAAAACTCAATGTCTGTTATTGGTACTACATTTCTTTATTTAATTACAGTATGGATACCATATTTAAATATTGGTACTTCAATTGCATTTTTCACTGCTTTGCCTGCTCGTCTTGCAAAAGGTGAGCCTTTTTCTCCAACAGAGATTTTTGATGCAAAGTACAGGGAGAATATGACAAATTTCTTTCTGGTATTAGGATTCGTTAATGCAGGTGTAGGTATTGCTATGGTTCTTGCATTTTTTCCGGGTATTGTTATGTTTTATGCGTGGATGTTTGCTGTTCCTTTAGTAATTAATAAAGGAATGAAGCCAATTGAAGCAATTAGCGCAAGTTATAAAGTTACTTATGGAAACAAATGGATAATCTTTTTTTCTTATTTGCTTCTTGGTATAGTATTCTTTATTATTAATTTATTACTAGGATTGATAGCTACAGGAATAGGAATGGCTGTTGCTTTCTTAGGTGTATTTCTCGGTTTTATTTTCGTGCTAATTGTTGCTATAGTTGCAACAGCAGCTTATATTAGCCTTTATAGCCAACTATATAAATCGCTTGTGGTTGAAAATAATTTGAGTGAATAGTATATAAGATATAGTTTAAAATAAAAAAATAAAAAGAGGTTGTTTGATAATATTTAACAACCTCTTTTTTTTATATATGCAATTCTTTTTTAATTTTATCTATAGGCACTTTTTTATCAATTTTTTCTTCTTCAATAATATTAAAGATTGCTTTATAGTTTATTATGTTTGTTTTCTTTGCAAAGAATAAGACAGAAGCCAATGCTGCATTTTTTGCACCTAAAGAGCGAAAATCATATTTTATAATCTCTGCTTTAGTTGTAGGTGAATCCAAACTTGAATCAATAAAAAGTATACCTTTTTCCATTTTGTTTATTCGTTTCAAGTTATGATTTAATCCATCTTTTGATGTAATAATAACTATATCGGGAATGTTTATTCCGTGAAAATATATTGTTTTTGGAGAAAGGTTTATTTCTGCTGTTGAAAAACCGACTCCAACGGTTACGGGATAACTTCCTTTTTGAGTAACATCTAATCCTGATTTTATTCCTGATTTAGCAAGAACTGTAGCAGCAAGCTGTAAGCCTTCTCCTGCTGAGCCACTTAAAACTATAGATGTTGGTTTTGTAAGCGAATGTTCAAAATTATCATTTATTACCGGTAGTTTACTAATAAGGTCATCGGTATTTTTATTATTATGTAGCTTATATGCAGGTTTTTTGTTTATCCACACGCCTGTTTTTCGTCCTGAGCTTTCAACAATTTCTGCTAGTTTGCGCTTAGGGTTAAGTTTTACTCCATAACTGGGACATATCTCGACTACCTCTATTAAGGAAAAACCTTTTATTTTAAATGCTTTAACAAAATCATCGGTAATGTCGCCTATACCAATTACCCTGCTTGTGTATGAAGCACCTGCAGTATGTGATAGTTGACAAATATCATAGCCGGAAAAAGGATTCCCTTCGTTAGAAGTTGTAGTAGCAAACCCTTTTGGGGTAAGCCCGCTGGTTTGACCACCTGTCATACCATATAAGTAATTGTTATGAAGTACGACAGTCATGTTTAGGTTTAATCTGGCAGCTTCCATAATATGTTGTAAACCAATAGTAGCGCCACCGTCACCTATAAAAACAATAATTTTTTTATCAGGATTGTCTATCCCAAAGGATACTCCTGCTCCAAGTGCGGGAGAACGACCATGTAGTCCATGAACGGTATGTGTGTTAAGACACTTATCTATTATACCATGACAGCCGATATCTGTTACAAAAATTACATCAAGTGGTAAGTAACCAAGCGATTCAAGTGCTTTAATGCTTTGCTTAGCGATTATGTCATGTCCACATCCCTTACAGTATGGTAAAGATGATGTGTTTAACAAATTTTTATTCATTTTCTACCTCCTTTATTATTTTTTCCGGAGTGATCATTTTTCCAATACCTCCAACAAATTTCATATTTTTCGGTCTATCAATTCCAAAAATTAATCTGCCAAGTTGGTTATTTATACTCTCTTCTACAAATATGACTTTTTGATATTTTTCAATTATATCTTTGTATTTTGCTGAAAGAGGAATAAGTGTTTTGGCTATTAAAAGATTTACTTTGGAGCCGGTCTTTCGTAGTTTATTAACAGCATCTATAGCTGCTGCTGAAGTTATCCCATAAGATACAATGAGTTTATTTGCACCTTCTTGTTTATCGTATTCGAAAAAAGAATATTCATTAATAATATTATTTATTTTGTTTTCTAGTCTGATAGTATTATTTAATGCATCTTCAGTTGAATGTTGCAATATGCCGAATTGGTCGTGTGTTGAAGCGTTAATTCTTATTTGATGTTTGTTTTGGTTTAAAGATAAAAATTCAGGGACCATTGTCTTATTTGAATATGGTTTATAAACACAGTCCTTATCAAAATATTCCTTTTCAACAGTTTTTATATTTTTCAAATCATTAAGATTGAAACTTTTTTGAGTCATTACCTCTTCTTTTGAGGTAAGTAGTACAACAGGAGTACGATATTTTACGGCAATATTAACGGCTTTTTCTGATAGTTCCCAACAGTCTTTAAAATTAGATGTAGCAAGAACAGGAGATGGGTGACCTCCGGATATCATTCCATTGAGTAGCATTAAATCACCTTGTGCTCCGCATGTGGCTGTTCCTGTTGCAGGACCAAGTCTTTGCACTAAAACGATTACCATTGGGAGCTCCATCATATACGCCATATTTATGGATTCTATCATAAGAGCAAATCCCGGGAATGATGTTGCGGTAACGGGTATTTTGCCGGTAGAGGCTAGTCCTGCCATCCATTGAACCGTTGTAATTTCATCAGGAGCAGACAGCATAGTTGACATTCTTTGACGTCCATAAGAATATAAGAGGTTTGCCGGAGTTATTGGATACCCGATAAAAGTATCTGCTCCTGCACGTGCCAAACTTTCAATTATGAGTCGGGAACCATCAATAAGAACATTTTTATTATTATCCTTTTCTTGCATAAACAACTCCTTTGTTTATCATTTCATTAATTTCGTTGTTGTTAAAACCAAGTTCATTTTTGAGTATAAGCTTTGTATGTTCAGCATAATGCGGGGGAGGGGAGAGAGTTTCTTTACTCATCTTATCTGTAGTTGTAAAAGCAACAGATTTAACACCTTTTATATCTTTGCTGTTGTTATATTTTCCATGCAAAATCATATCTTGTGATTCCGGAACTTCAAAAGCCTCCTTCATATTAAATACACCTCCTGCAGGGATACGCTTTTCTTGAAAAATATTTAATATTTCTTCTCGTGAATATTCAGATATTAAATTTTGTAAAATTGATAATATCTCTTTTTTGTTTTTAACCCTGTCTTGATTTTTTGCAAATTTTTTATCCTCGGCAAGTTCAGGTTTTCCAAGTATAGATATAAGTTCTTTAAATTGTTTATCTGTTCCTGCTGCCAGGACAATTTCTTTTTTATCAGAAGTTTGAAATATTGTGCCGTAAGGTACAATATTCGGATGGTCAGATCCTATCCTTTCAGGAATGCTTTTCCCAACCAGCCAGTTTGTTGCTTGATTTGCCAAAGAAGATATTCCGGCTTTAAAAAGAGAAGATTCGATATACTGACCCTTGCCTGTTCTTTCTTTATATAAAATAGCAAGTAAAATAGCTTCTTTAAGATGATGAGCTGCCAATACATCCATTAGGGCGACAGGCATTTTTGTAGGCGGGCTTTTGGGGTTACCATTCATATATGTAAAACCACTTTCAGCCTGAATAATGGCATCAAATCCTGCACGATTGTTTTTTAATCCGTAACCTGTTATATGTGAATATATAATAGATGAATTGTATTGTTTTAATGTAGGATAATCTACTTTTAATTTTTCAGCATCTCCCGGCTTATAACTTACAAGAACTATATCAGAATTAGAAACAAGCTTGTAGATTATGTCAAGACCTTCGTTTTCCATGAGGTTAATGGCTATGGATTTTTTGCCCCAGTTAACGCATGAGAAATATCCTGATATGTCTGTATCCACATCTTCGTTTGCTAATTTCCATTTACGTGTAACATCACCTTCGGTGGTTATGTTTTCTACTTTTATTACAGAGGCTCCAAGTTCGGCGAAAAACATCCCTACACTTGGTCCTGCTAATACACTTGCTAATTCAAGAACCTTTATGCCTTCTAATGGGGTTTTTGTATTCATAGTAGAATTATTTTAATAATCTGTTTTTTATAATAACTTACAATTGTATGGTTTTTAGTTTAATACTTTTTTATTAACTATTAATCTATTTTAGATTTATTATTATAATTTTTATGTTTTGAATAGATATTTCCGGCAATTATACATAATATAGCTCCACCAATTGCTACATAAGTATCTTCAATTGTTGACAGGCCGGTAAACCTTGCTGCAATGTTTATTAAAACAGCAATTGTGCCTCCAATAAAGGCAAAGCGTACACCATCGGTGCTAATCCATCCTTTTTGATAAATACCCATAATAATAACAATTGCACCTATAGCGCGAATTCCATAGGATATATAAGCTAAACTTAATATTGCTCCAGTACTGTAATAAGCTAAAGGAATTGTAATTAAGTTCACAATTAAAACAAGATTACGTGCAGTAGAGATAAGTTTTTTATCTACAGCAGATTTATTTATAATACCGTGATAAATATCTTTTGTAGCTATTGTTACAACAGCAAAATTTACAGGTCCAACTGTTGATAATATAGCGGCTAAAATTCCTGCAAGGGCTATTCCTCCTAAAACAGGATGAATAAATTCGGCTGTTGTCATCAGTGTTGGCAATACAAGTTTTGGGTCTATTTCCCCAATTGCAGGATCAAACAATGGCCCTGATGCTGAGATATCATAAAATTGGCCTGTTTTAACCATTAATCCTAATAAAGCAACCATTATACCAAATGGTGCAATTATGAGGGATGAAAAGATTGCTGCTTTTTTAGCTGTAGAAGAATTTTTTGCTGCAAATATTGGCTGAATACTTGCCTGCCCAGCCATACCTCCTAATACTCCACCAAGTATCAAACTCCAGGCATACTCCAATCCGCCACTGAAAGGATTATATAGATTTTCAGGAGACCCGAGTTCTATCAATTTACTGTGAAGTGAACTTAGTCCGTTTATTTCATTTAAGCCGATAATAGTTGCTATACCCATTCCAAAAAACATTACAACAACATGCATTATACCTGTAATGGCAAGAGCATGCATTCCTCCAATATAAGTATAGCCGGTAATTAATAGTGCTGCTATTATTATGGCTTCAAATCTACTGAATTCAAACATTGCAGAAATTACGCTTGCAGCTGTTTGTAACTGAACAAAAGCAAGTACTATATATGCAAATAAAAAAGCTATAGCTGAAATAGCTCTGGCTCTTCTACCGAATAAATTTTCGAGCATCTCACTAACTGTATGAACATTATTGTTGCGATAATGACGAGCAACTGTAAAACCAATAATGATCATTCCTAAAGCTGTAGATATATTGTATAATATCGGCTGCATAGTGCCGGTTTCAAAAGCTCTTTCACTAACACCAATTGTGCTCATTCCTCCAAGCCACTCTGATGCTACAACAACAGCACATGCTATCATTCCTAAATTTCTGCCGGCAACAAGATAATCAGCAGAAGAGCGACTTGCTACTTTTTTGGTAAAAAATGATATTAAAGTTATAAAAGCAAAATAAGCAATTATTACCAGTAAATAGATATTCATACTCTGTTTTTAGTTTATAGCCGAATATATAATTGATACTTAAGAGCAAAAATACATAAATATTTTGCACGTAGATATATAGTAAAAAAAAGAATTATACTTAAAAAATTTAATTTCTATAGATTAGCTATCAATAAACAAATATATGATATTGGCAAAATTAAGTATAGTTAATTAAAAAGACCTTACACATCTTACAGATCTTCCATTAACTTTTAAACCGGGATTTCTATTAATTCGAGTTTCATAATTATTGAGATATCTTCTGTGCGCTTTTGAGTTATCTCCTATATCTTCTGTAGAAGACCACCAATGACCATATTGGTTTATGCCGTAAAAATCAGCAGATAAATCATAGTTTTGATTTCCCCCTGGAAGTGCATAAAAGTCGGAGTTTTCATCGAAAGCAGGGTTGTCTGTTAAGTCTCCGGAATTCCATAAATCTGATCCTGCAATACGACTTCCTTCGTCGGTACCTCTATAACCATCTGCTGTCTCGTCATAAGGAAATTCAGATTCGCAATTATCGTGTCCTGCCAGTTCGCAAACATATAATTCTAAAGTAGTCCAGTCATCATGTGTAGGAATACGCCAGCCATAAGGGCATATTCCACGAACTCCCTCTGTTATTTCTCCGCACATAGCTTGGTCCCATTGATAAAGCCCTCCAAAAGTATTACAATTATCTTCATTATTATTATAACAATACTTTTCTATGTCATTACAGCTTGTTCCTTGATCATTTCCTCCATTTATCATTGTTCCTGCATTAAGGTTTTCTGCAAACCAGCATTGAGTTCCCATTTCTATTACAGAATAATTTTGACCATTATAGTCAACCCCTTCTTCATATCCTTCACATGGAGACGGTTCGCACCAGAAATTATGCCATGAGTCATAATAGAAAGATTCTATGCATCTTGTTTCTATATTAAATACTATTAAAGTTTCTGCAGGGTCATAAATATTGCTTATATCTTCGGTTGTCATGCGTGGTAATAAAAAACCCTTTTGGTTTGTTACAAGTTCTAAAATAGCAGATTTTTTAGAATTATAATCTTCCTTATCACTTATTACAACTTTACTTTGAGAACTAATAATTTGTGCTGTAATAAATAATAATATAAATATAAATATTCTTTTACTAGGCATAAAAAGGTTTTTAATGATATATTGGTAAATTTTATATCAAAAATAATATAAAGTTTTCAATGTTCAAAGAAAATAGTTTGCTTTAAAGTTAAAAAAAATCAAAAATATATTAATACATGTATAGTTTTTTGTAATTAAAGCCTAATACAGTTATTAATATTGCAGTTAATACTATCATGGGAAATGTAAGAAAAAATATTTCGTTTGTGGAAATATTTATAAAAATAAAAGGTAAAACACATAAAATAGTCATAGGAATTGAAAAAACCCAAAAACCTATTCTTAATTTATGCCAAATTTGAATAAGACCAAATAGCGCTATAAAGGGCAAAATTATATTTAGTAAAGCAAAAGTAAAAGTTATTTTGCCACTGGCTAGGCTAATATAAAGACTTAAGTCTGAGAAGCCGTAAAAAATATTTGGGGATTTAATTATTAATGTAAAAAATAATCCCATTAAAAATGAAAACCCAACATATAAGAAAGCTACAATACAAGAAATTTTCAATGTTAGATATTCTGCTTTATTAATTGTTTTATCATCAATCATATCTTGTAGGTTATATAAGGTTTTGCTCTGACAATATGCTTCCATTTTTTGTTTTATTAAATATTAATGAATTCTTTATGTTTTAATTTTATTATTAAAACATATTTTAAGTATAATTAATATACAAAATAAGTAAAAATAAAAATAACATTATTAGGTATTTTTACTTATTCTCATAATTTATTATACTTAAAATTATAGTTAAGGTTATTATTTTGTAAGATATTAGGAGGGAGAAATAAAAAAAAGAGAATAAGTTATTTAGTCTTACCCTCTTTTTTTTATATAAAAAATTTTGTTTCTAATTTTCTACCATGAATGCAACGGAGGAATAGGAATAACCTCGTAATCTATTACATAGTTTATTCCAAGTTGAACAGTTGTATGTTGTAGTGTTTGAGGTCTTAAGGAGGGGAAGAAATTATTAGTAACTAAATATAATTGTATAGGCCAGATGTTTGTATGTAGTCCAAACCCAACATTTGTATAGTTTTGGTGAATGATTGAGTAAGATAGTGAAGCTCCAATTTGCTTGATAGGCTGAATATTATATCCAAGTGTAAATGAAGGATAAATGATGCCGTCATAAAATTGTCCTTGCAGCATAAGTCCTGCTTTATGAATATCCCCAAACTTATATGTTCCTGAAAGTAATACTTTTGTAGGAAGCATAGTTCTGTAGCTATTATCTGTTTGTTCAAAACTAAATGCGTCATCTATGGTATCCATTAAAGCAAGTCCGTTATCATTGTTAAGTCCATTATTACCATTATTATTATCTTCATCATCGTTTCCAAAAAATGGTGTATCAACTAAGTCAATAACATCAAGTCCTTTAAAACCCATGTCTCCTTGAATTTTAAAGTTATTAGCATCAGACCACCAATTTATAAATCCAAGGTCTAAAACACTTACTCCAAATTCAAAAACATCATCTACTTCATAAACTATTCCGGCATCTATAGCTAATCCTGCATTTCTGAAGTTTAGTAAATAATTCTCAATATAATAGTCTCGCTTTTCTTCAAAGTAAAGCATTTTATCTTCTTCATCAAATTCAAGTTCAACAAAGGGTATGTTTGTGTTAAATAAAATATCGGAGTTTATATTAATAGCATAATACTCTGGAGATGTAAACATTGACACATTTGAACTCTTAAAATCTAAGTTTCCTAAACCAAATAAAAGTTTAGCTCTACCACCGGCATTTAGCTCGTTCATTATTTGTTTTGAATAACCAAAACCAAACTCCCTGTAGTGAGAAATATTTAGACCTACACCACTAAATTCTATAGGATGTCCGGATTCCCTAAAATAATCGTTACCTTTAAAAATAAGGGTCATAAAATCATCAGTGTATCCAAGTCTTGTATCAAGTCTTTCAGTAAGGTTAAATGAAAAGAATTCATCATCTCTTCGCCACCCAAAAGCTAATATTTCATGCTGGTAATTAAGTCCTATATAATTATTCTTATTAAGAGTAGAAAGCATGTTATCTTGATCCCAGTAAAAAGGTTTAATTCTATTTGAGTCATGCATCAGTAAATCATCTATTCTAAACCCCGTATGGTCAAAACCTGTATGGATACCTGATAATGCAGGAATTCCAAAATAAAAATCAGAATCAATTTGTATTGCAGGATTAGTATATCTTGATTGTGGTATTCCGTGCATCCAATGTATTGTAGAATATTGTTGTGCTATTGCATTACTTAATAATATTCCTGTAAACATTAATAAAATAAATAAACGTAAAGATTTACTAGTTTTATGATATATTGATTTCATATTTTTGTTTATAAAATATTTTTAATTAATGTTTTTTAAATTATTATTCATCATTATCATTACCACCAAATTCATGTCTATAACCCAATTTTACTCTCATTCCCATTTGAATATCTATAGTGTAGTAATCGTAAATACTAACTGT
>PWLF01000075.1 GCA_003559475.1 Bacteroidales bacterium | reverse complement strand
TCTTTGAATGACTGAATATACCGGTAAACCGTGCGCTCAGAAATCCCGTGACGTTCGGAAATATTAGAAATACTAACCCCAAACGAATGTGTTAAATCCATCAAAATCTGTAGCGTACGTTTTATCTTTTCTTGGTCGGTCATTTATAAGGGAAATTCAATTTAAAAGCCAAAAATAACACTTTCCTCTTTAACTGCAAAAATTATTGACAAAAATAATACAGGCAACATTCTACTATCAAAGACACCTTTACACTTTACAAACTCGTATGTTTGCAAAAGATTTTGCAATATTGTTAAATATCTATATCTTCTCTAACAACGGGTTTTTTAACAATAACTTTAGACTTCCATCTGCCTGTGCGATAATAAATAAAAGCAACAATAAAGCCAAATACCCACGATATAGGTATGCCCCACCAGATTCCGATTGCACCATAATTTTGTGAAAGGAGGTATGACAAAGGGACACGCAAAAGCCAAAGCGAAAGAAGTGTTATAAACATTGAAGTTATAGTATCTCCTGCGCCTCTCAATATACCGTTAGTCACAAACATTGCTGAAAACACAATATAAAAAGAACTTACAATTATAAGATAAGTACGACCGATATTTATAACTTCCGGATCAGAAGTAAAAACTCCCATTATTTGATATCCGAATAAGTATGCGGCTAATGTAACCATAATAGATATAGCTGAAGTCATCATCAAGGTAAACATGAATCCTTTTCTTACCCTTTCCGGTTTTCCTGCGCCCATATTTTGACCAACAAATGTAGATAATGCATGACTAAGGTTCATTGCAGGCATAACAGCAAAGGAGTCTATTCGCACTGCTATTGAATATGCTGCAATCGTAGCTGTACCGAAAGCATTTACTATACTTATAAGAGCCATCATACCGAAAGCCACAAAAGTATGTTGTAAACCTGATGGAATGCCAATCTTTATACTTTTTGCAAAGATTGATCTGTCAAAGCATAAACCATTTAATCTAAAACGTATCACCCGGTGAGTACGATTTAAATAAGCTATTGCCATTGCAAAAGCAATTGCCTGAGCAAGAACTGTCGCAAATGCTACACCTGATATCCCCCAATTAAAAACAAGAACAAAAATTAAATCAAAAATTATATTTAAAATTGAAGAAATAATAAGAAAATAAAGGGGGGTTTTTGAATCGCCAAGTCCTCTTAATACAGCACTTGTAGCATTAAACATAAACATAAAAACGAGTCCTGCGGCATAAACATTAAAATATTGTAACGCCATAGGAATAAGCTCTTCCGGAAGTGAAATCAATCGAAAAATATATTCTCCGGTTGTAAGCCCCACAATAGTAAGGATTATTGAAGCAAAAAACAAGAAAATAAAAGACGTGTCAATAGCTTTCTTTACATTATCTATTTGTTTTGCTCCATAAAACTGTGCTATAATTATATTGGTTCCGATAGTAATCCCTATAACAAGACTAATTAACACAAATATTATTGGAAAAGATGCTCCTGCTGCGGCTAATGCATCCTTACCAATATATTGCCCTATTATTATTGTGTCAACAATATTATATAATTGCTGAAAAACATTACCAAGAAGCATTGGTAATGCGAAGACAAATATTTTTTTTCCCTCATGTCCGGTTGTAAGATCACGCATCTCTTTAATTTTCTAACAGGCGCATAAAAAATTTTTGGCAAAGTTATTAATTTATAAATAATTAATGTAACTGAAAAGACGGATAATTTTTTTTAAGCAAAATACAAATCAATTTAACCACAAGTGTTGCACAGAGTTATTTCACAGAGCATAGAGGAGTTAAAAGTGGAAAGTAAAAAGTAGAAAGTAAAAAGTGGAAAGTAAAAAGCAACTAAATCATCTCGTATGTCGTTACCTTATATGGTAAAATTTTATATTCTATTAAAAAAACACGCAGAGGTCGCGAAATGATTAAATGCGAAAGTTTGCAAAGGGCTTAGTTTACTAATTATTGCAAGGATTTTATAATAATTGATTTTTTTCTTTTGCGACCTTATCATATCTTTTGTTTTGCGGGTTTTGCGTGGAACTATAAGTAGAGTTTGTAAAGTAAAAAGTGAAAAGCAACTAAATCATCTTATATGGCTAGAATTTTATATTGTATTTATATGACAATAAGGTAATAAAGTTAGAGCTAGGATTATAATTTAATAAGTATTTTTTATTTGATTATCATAAATTTTACAATTTATTCTCTAAAAAATTATTTTTAAAATAAATTGTTGCTATCTTTGCAGAATATATATTTGACAGATTATTGATAATTAAATATTGCTTATTTTTTTATACTATACAAGGTTTTAATCTGTTGCATTATAAAATATTTAAATATTTTTTTTGTAAAAGTTGATATTTTTTCTTTACTTTGCTTGTTATTTGGAAGTTTAAAATTGCAACTATAATTATTAACATAATCATATACTGACTGATGAAAAAGACCATTATAACTTTATTTTTTGCAGTAATAATTATATCTTCGAGTTTTCAACCTGTAAAAGGTGGTTTTAGAACTGATAATTTAAGCTTAGGCGGAGGAATTTCTTATAGACTAGGAGTTAGAGAAGATTTTAGACATGCAGGTATCCACATTGAATCATATTATTCTTTCACGAGACATATTTCAGCAGGTTTAGATGGAACATACCATTTACTTTTTTCTCCTTACAGTGCTTATGATATCAACATGAATGCTATGTTTTTACCAAATCCTGATGATGATTGGCGATTTAATGCTTTAGTAGGTATACAGTATATATCAATTGAGTATTATTGGGGTGATGGAGATATTGAAGATAAATATGGTTTAGCCACCGCTCTAGACCATCATAGTGGCTTTGGTTTTAATTTGGGTACTAATATTGAGTATGGTCATGATGATTTTAGAATGTTTACACAACCAAAAATCACTCTGTATTGTCTTGACAAATTTAGAATGACACCAAATATTAAGTTAGGTGTTAGATTTTTCTTAAATTAATTGAGTTTTAAAGATAGAAAAGAAGAATATTTTATTTTCTATATCCTAAGTGCTCAAGAATTTTATCACTCAGGTCATATTGAACATCTGTAAAAATCATTGCCCCTCCGCTTGTAGTTTTATCAAATATTACGGCGTAATTATCAGACTTTGCAATTTCCTCAACAGCTTCAAAAATTCTATCCTGGATAGGCCTAATCAATTCCTGGCGTTTAACAAATAAATCCCCTTCAGGACCAAACCTTTTCATTTGCAATTCTTTAGCTTCTCTTTCTTTTCTGATAATAGTCTCCTCTCTTTCTCTTTTAATATCGTCGGGCAACAAAACTGCTTCTGCTTGATACTCCCTGTATAATCTATCTACCTCTTGAAATTTTGCTTCAACTTCTTTTTCCCATTCTTTTGAAATTTCTTCAATCTCCATCTGAGCGGCTTTATATTCCGGAATATTATCCATAATATACTCAGTGTCAATATATGCAAAACGTTGAGCATTAATTAAAGATATATTAATTAATATAAACAAAAATAATACTGTTGTTTTTTTCATTTTTTATGTCCTCTCTTTTTAGTTTTAAAAAATACAATTTATATTATAAATACATTATCCTTTTTTATAACAAAAACTATACCTAAAATTTTCCAAACCTTAAATAAAAACCTTTAATCTATTTCTTGACCTATAGAAAAGTGAAATTGTCCTTTATTTGCACCCGGGATTCCCGGTATTTCATCAAATCCATAGCCATAGTCTATTCCCAGCAATCCAAACATTGGCAAGAACACTCTTAATCCGACTCCTGCAGAGCGCTTAACATTAAAAGGGTTAAATTCGTCCAAATGCAACCACGAGTTACCTGCTTCAACAAAAGCTAAAGCATATATTGTTGCCATTGGGTTCAATGATACAGGATAACGTAATTCGGCAATATATCTGTTATATACATTTGCTCCTATTGGTTGTCTTTGGTTATCCATTGGAGTAAGTGTATAATCATCATATCCTCTGAGAGCAATAATTTCTCTTCCATCTATTTCCCATCCGGATAATCCATCACCTCCTAAATAAAATCTTTCAAATGGAGGTTGCCCAATATCTGAGTTATAATATCCTAAAAATCCAAATCTAAATCTGGTAGATAATACCAAGTCGCCTACCAAGGTAGTGTACCAATCTGTTTTAAACTTCCATTTATGATATTCCAGCCACTTAAATATTTCCTGTTCTCCGGCTTGGTTATAATCAATATCTGAAAACAAGCTATAAGGAGGCGTCACTTGCAATGAAAGGGAAACCTCTGAACCTCCTCTAGGGAAAAGCGGAGCATCAATAGAATTTCTTCCAAATACGGCTCTATAACTTAAATTATTCGATTGTCCTTTTTCAAACATAAAAGGTATAGGGCTGTTATATATATCGTAGTGCTGATAACTAACAAATTGTCTAAGGAAAAAATAGTCATCAGGCACATTAAGTCTTCTGGACAATCCGACAGAGGAGCCGATAATACTATAATACCCGTAATTTTCATGGTCTCTAGGCACATTTCTTCTATGAGTTGTTCTATAAACCGATAGGCTTAAGGCGTTAGGTTTTTCTCCACACAGCCAGGGTTCCATAAAAGATAAGCTGTAAGACATATATCCTCTTCCGTAAGTTTGAGCTCTTAAAGTAAGTCTCTGCCCATCACCTGTAGGCAAGGGTCGCCAAGCATCCCTGTTAAGTATATTTCTTGTAGAAAAGTTGTTAAAGACTAAGCCGAGTGTACCTATTAATCTTCCTCCACCCCATCCACCTGACAATTCGATTTGGTCTGAAGATGTTTCTTTAAGAATATATTCGATATCAACTGTACCATCTTCTATATTAGGTCTGGGTTCAACATCTATTTTTTCTTGGTCAAAATATCCAAGTTGTGCTAATTCTCTATGACTTCTAATTATATCCCTTCTACTAAACAATTGCCCGGGTCTTGTCCTTATTTCTCTCAATATAACATGGTCGTTTGTTCTGGTATTGCCTCTAACTGAAACCCTGTTTATCTCTGCTTGTTCTCCTTCATATATTCTAAATTCAAGGTCAACCGAATCTTTATTTATAGCTACCTCTGCAGGCTCAACATTAAAAAACAAATAGCCGTCATCAAGATATAACGAGCTGATATCAACACCTTCAGGATTCATATAAAGATTTTTTTCCAGTAATAACTGGTTATAAACATCTCCTTTTTCTATTCCTAAAACTGCATTTAATCGTTCAGAAGGATGCACAGTATTTCCAATCCAATTTATATCCCTTATATAGTAGGCTTTACCCTCATCAATATGTATATCAATTTTAATTCTTTTATCTGAGACAAAATAGACAGAATCTTTAACAATTCTCGCATCTCTTTTACCCAACTCACTATATCTATCGATAATATTTTGTTTATCATTTATAAAATCCGGCTCATAAAATTTTGAAGATGAGAACAAAAATCTCAAGCTACGCTCCCTTGTGTCTCTCATTATTCTTTTTAATTGCCAATCTGACAACTCTTCATTTCCATAAAAATTAACTGATTTTATTCTTACACGTTCTCCACGATCAATTTCAAATTTCAAATTTAGGCTATTAACCCTAACGGAATCTGGAGTTTTAATAAAGTTTACCGTTGGCTTTAAATAACCATCTTTAATAAAATACTCCTTAATTTTATTTTCTGCTCTTAACAATAGACTTTCGGTGACAACATCTCCTACTGAAAGGGCAAGCAGTTCTGTTAAACTTTCTTCATCAGATCTTCTAACACCATCAAATTCGAAGCTTGCCAAACGAGGTCTTTCTTCAAGATCAATTAAAAGATAAACATATTCATCCTCAACACCTTCAACAGATATAATTATATTCTGAAATAATCCTTGCCTCCATAATTTATTTATAGCATTTGAAATCTCTTCACCCGGGATAGTAATTTCATCTCCAACATTAAGCTGAGATATCATTAACACTACACTTTCTTCAATGTCACGAGCTCCTGAAACAGAAACACCTCCTATTATATATTCTTGTGGATTGTTATAATCTATTTCAATATTACCAGGCTGTGAATTTTGGGAAACTCCCGGAAAACAAATCAAGCAAACAAAAACTGCTGTTATTAATAAATTTTTGAGCATTACCAATTATTGTTATTTTAGGATTTTAAATATTAATTATATTTATTTCAATTGTATATAACGTCTACTATTACTATTTAATTATATATACTACTTAATATTACCGAATCTTCTATCTCTTTTTTGAAATTCATATATAGCTTTAAAAAAATGATTTTTATCAAAGTCCGGCCATAAAACATCAGGAAAATAAAGTTCGCTGTACGCAATTTGCCAGAGCAAAAAATTGCTTATTCTAAGTTCTCCGCTTGTTCTAATAAGCAGGTCAGGATCGGGGAATTCGGTCGTTGACAAATACTTTTCAAAACAACTATCATTTATATTTTGAATATTTAATTTATCGCTTTTAATATCTTCTGCTATATTTTTCACGGCATTTATTATTTCCCATCTGGAACTGTAGCTTAAAGCCACTACTAAGTTCATTTTATCATTATTTTTAGTAATGTTCATCGCTTCTTTTAGTTCCTCCAAGCACTCTTTAGGCAATGATTGTATATCTCCAATAGTGTTAAGTTTTATACCATTTTTATTTAAACTATCAATTTCATTTCTTATTGCTTTAACGAGCAATTCCATCAGGGTTTTAACTTCATTTTCAGGTCTATTCCAATTTTCTGTAGAAAAGGCATAAATTGTTATATAAGGAATTTTTAATTCTCCTGCAGCTTCAAGAGTTTCTCTAACGGCATTTATCCCATTTTCATGTCCATATATACGTTCTTTTCCTCTTTTTTTTGCCCATCTTCCATTTCCATCCATAATCAATGCAACATGCTTTGGAATGCGATTTTCATCTATCAATTTCAAATAATCCATCTTATTTTAAGATATTGTATAAACATCAACAAATAATAATTAAAATTATCTGCAAAGTTCACAATTTGTTTTTAAAAAAAAAGTTAAATCATTCAAGTTTGCATTATTATTTCATCATAGCTCTACAATGCAGTGTTTGTTTGCGAGCCGGGATTTTAAAAGTAATTAACACCCCTGCAAAAGAATACCAGTCTTTTCTATTGGGGTTTCCTCTCATCATTCCAGCATTTTCACCTCTGTTGTTAATCGACCTATCTGCCAACTGTGCTACAATTTCATCCGAAAAAAGCTCCGGGTCAACATATACTGTACTAACATCATCCAAATAGTCGGTTGTTGTACGTCTCATGCCCCACTCTACACCAAATCTAAGAAATTCCGAGACATTTATTTTATATCCCATACCAAATAAAAACGAAGCTGCATATAGGCTATACGGTTCTTTGCCAGCATCTATATTCTGTCCTTCTGTTCCCAGAGGCTGAAGGTAATGCCAGTTTCCATCATCGCACATTGCTTGTGGATTAAAATGAAACCCTCCAATACCTCCAAACAAATATGGTGTTTGATTATTATAATCAATATTTCTCGGCTCATAAGGCAAAAAATTAATCTCTAATTGAAAAGAAGCCTCAATAATTTTAGACCTAAAGTGTAAGTTGCGATTTTTATTATATCCTATAACCGCATCATCAGCTCTAACATTTCCATAGTAGCCACTAAATCGAATACTTTTATGTCTGTCAATATTTATTCTATATAATCCCCCTATGGCAAAATCTGCCATAGCGAATTGACGGGAAGGATTAAGGTCACCAAGATAATAAGATGCTCCTCCAAAAAAACCAAGTTCATTTTCATAACTACCATAAACATAAGCCGGCAGTAGCAATAGTAATAGAAATGTTTTTTTAGAGCTTTTCATTTAGTAATAAAAATATTTTTTAAAGCAAAATTTAAAACAGTAAATATTTCTTTTGCATTCTATTAATATTATGAAAGATTTATTATGAATGAAACGCAATTCAAGTTTATATATTTTTATAAACCTTTAAAATATTAATTAATAAACTAATAAAAGATACTAGAACTACCATGGTAAACCAGGGCGAGTAGGTCCACTTGTAGAAATCCTATAGTGAAAAGTTATAAATGAAAACATGTATGAATCGTATGCTGCCGGTCCTCCTCTTTGAATACCTGGCTGAGTTGGATATTCTCCTTTTGTGTAATTTGTTGGATTAGAAAAATACTCAGAAAGGGCAATTCTTTGAGGATCGCCTTCCCACATAATACTGTACACTTCAGGGTTTGGATAACTTCTGCCAACATCATCTATATAATCTGTCCATGTTTTTCTAAATCCATACTCTATTCCCATCAACAAATTTTCACTAATTCTAAAATTTAAACCAATTCCAAAAGGAATAGTTACTCTAAATTTGTCATACGGTTCTCTTGATGAATAATGTCCTTGCCCTTCTGTTCTTAAAGATCTTAAATCATACCAGCCATCATTGGGTAAATCGCCTTCACTAATAGTTGCATGATTTAATTCTAAATATTTATCTCCTTCAAACTTGCCTTGAGGGTTAAAATAAAAATACCCTATACCGCCAAAGAAATAGGCTGAAAAGTTATATGCTGTCCAACCTCGGGCTCTGGTAATTTCCGTAAATCTTGCTCCTTCTCTTTCTGCATCATAAAAATAATACTCTCCTTGGACTGAAAACTCAGCTATTGTTGAACGAAAATGAATATTTCTATTATGGCGAAAAGGTTCTTGTGTATATTCATCATTTCCTGATACTCTTCCTAATGCTACATTCCCTCGTAATGCTAATTCTTCCCTTAAGAAATATCTGTATCCCATATACATTGCTAATTGTGCAGCTTCAAAATCAAGATGTTGAGGCCCTTCCGTTGCACTTTCATTAGCCCCCCCTAAATCTCCCATAAAGCCACTGCCTCCAAATCCAAACGAGAAATGTTGACGATCGCGTTTCCATGATTGACCGTAACTATCTGTCAAAAACAAACATGATAATATTACAATAACTATAAATGCTCTCATTTTTTAAAAAATTTTGGTAATAACTTTATTTCCAAGCACAAAAATATATTATTTTTTTTATTTAACCAACAAAATATTAATTTCTTTTATCGAAACCCCACGATAATTTATTTTGAATAGTTTTAAAAAAATCATTATCTCCAATATTAATAAGATTTATGCTAAAATTTGCTTTTTTAATCAACAATTCTTTGGGTGAACTAATTACTTTGATTCGTGAATCAATTACACATAAAAATTCCTTGTTTTTTTCTTCAATTCTTAATTTTATTGAGCAATTATCAGGTATTACAATAGGTCTTACTGTTAAATTATGTGTAGCAATCGGATTTATAACAAAATTGTTTGAATTTGGTGATATTATCGGTCCTCCACAGCTTAAAGAATAGCCGGTAGATCCCGTTGGTGTAGCAATTATTAAGCCATCAGCCCAGTATGTATTCAAATAAAGATCATCAACATAAGCACTTACTTTAATCATAGTAGATGTGTCACGCTTTGTAACATACAATTCATTCAATCCATAGTTAAGTTCGCCAAACAAGCCTGAAGGCTCTTCAAGTCTTACCAAAGACCTCTTATCTATCTTATAATTCTTATTTATAATATCTTTTACGGCATCTTCTGCTTCATCTATTGAAACAGACGACAAAAATCCTAATTTGCCTATATTGACCCCCAGTATAGGAATCCCACTATCTCTAACATAAGTAGCTGCATCAAGCAAAGTTCCATCTCCTCCCAAACTTATCATCAAATCAACATTATTTGAAAAATCTTCATATTTGCCAAATATTAAAGGCTTTGACTTAAAATTAACATGTGGCTCAATCAAATAATAAATATTTTCATGTATTAATAACTCGATAGAGCTATTATTGATTTGACTTATCAAACCTAATATCTTTTTTAAAAAAACTGTGTTTGAATGATGCCTGCCAAATAAAGCTATCTTCATCTAATTATGATTATTTTAATGATTTATTTTAGATTCACTTACAATTCTTTATTACGATATTACTCTAAATATGGAAAATACACCAACTGCTAACTGCCTACAACTTCCCTCCCATTTCTTCTATTAAAAACAAATAATCATCTTCATTTATTTCATAATTGAACCCTGAAACATTATTAATTTTCATAACCTCTAATATCCTTCTCTTTTCTTTTTCCTCTGATATATCAATGTTAAGTTCATTCATTGAAATCGGTGCTCCCAAACTTTTAAAGTAATTTTCAATTTTTTCTATTACATAATCGGGTTTATTATTGTTAAACAATTGCTCTCCAAGTTTCCCTATTCTCTCGGGAATCCTGTTTTTAAAAAGTTTTAGCCATGCGGGATAAGCAACTGATAACGATGCTCCATGCGGAATATCATAAATAACTGACAACACATGACCAATTGAGTGGACACCCCAATCCTGATAATCTTTTCCCCAAACAGTCATCCCGTTAAGAGCACATGTTGCAGCAAACATTATTTTTTTTCTCATCTCATAACTACCAAGATCTTTCATTAATTCAGGACCATACTCAAATGCCTCATCAATAATCGAAATAGTAAACTTATCCGTTAATGACGAATCTCCTTTACCAAAAAATGCCTCTAATGCATGAGCAACCAAATCAACTATACCATAAGCAGTATAGTCATAAGGAACCGTAAGAGTATATTGAGGGTCTAAAAAAGAATGCTTTGGAAACATAAAATTACTTCCAAACCCGACTTTTTTCTTTAACTTATCATTTTGAATAACAGCAACAGGATTCATTTCTGTTCCAGTAGCAGCTAAAGTTAATACACATAACAAAGGAATATTTGATTTGGGTTTAATAGTACTTTCAGCAATATCCCATGCAGAGCCTTCTGAGCACATAACAACACTTGTGATTTTCGCACAATCAATCACACTTCCTCCTCCAACAGCAACAACCATATCAACATTCTCTCTTTTTCCAAGTTCAGCAGCTTTATCTGCATCTTCAATAACCGGATTGGACTTAATACCATTATACTCAACTATTTCAATTCCTGAACTATCCAGGCTTTTTATTGCATCCTCATAAGCACCATTTTTCTTAACAGAACCTTTGCCATACATCAATAATGCTTTTTTACCATACAACAATGCTGATTTTCCGATATTACCCACAACATCTTTCCCAAAGTGAAGCTTTACAGGATTGTAAATCAAAAAATTACTCATAAATAACAACT
>PWLF01000146.1 GCA_003559475.1 Bacteroidales bacterium | reverse complement strand
AAGCATTTCCCACCCCGGCCTCTTCCTAAAAAAGAAAGGAGGTGACCACAAAGATAGAAAAAAGTTAGAAGAAAAAGAAACCAATTTATTTCATTAAAGCTCCGGTGTGATAAATAAGGTTTCAAAACAGTTTTATTAAAAAACGGAGCGTTTTATTTAATTTTTAAAAAATAATAATTATGAAAAAGAAAATTTTAAAAAATGTAGCGATTCTAACTTTCGCTTTGTTTGGTTTAGGGATAATTGGGAATAATGTATTTAACTCTAGTAATGATTTGAACGCAAGTCCGGTTTCTGTTTCAATAGGAACATCTATTTCGGATATTTGGACTCATAATTATTGTAGATGCTATAGTGGAGAATGTAAATCTGGTCGTGCCCTATCTATTAGAAGATCTTGTGCTAAGAGTGAAGATCCGATAGATTGCAGCCATGAAGATTATGAAAACAATTGTTAAAAACAGGCTTTATAACCCTGATAATCTATGACTTGTCAGGGTTATTTTTTAATAATAAAAACACCGAACAAAAATGAACTATTTTATAAAATTATTTTACACATTATTAATCTTAGGTTTTATTTTAAGCTCATGCGAAGATGCTAAAGAATCTATATCCGTCCATGATAAGTCTATAAAAAACATTAAGATTAAATCTTTGGAATTAGATACTTTTAAAATTTCACAAGACGTACAGATATCTTGTTTAGGAGAGTTAAATATCTTAAACAACAAGTTGTATTTTGCAGACTATAGGCTTGCTTCTGTTAATACTTATGATACAACCGGCCAATTTGTTAAAAGAAAG
This sequence comes from Bacteroidales bacterium, assembly GCA_003559475.1. GTDB lineage: Bacteria > Bacteroidota > Bacteroidia > Bacteroidales > UBA7960 > PUKZ01. The sequence goes on along the minus strand of PWLF01000146.1, from coordinate 2,049 downwards.
TTAACCAAAGGAAGAGGAGCTCAGGAAATATCTAGTTTGGATTACAGTTTACCAATGGATAATGGGTTTTTTATCTTAGCTGACTATAACACTTATTTTTTTAATAGTGACTGGGAAAAACAATATAAGAATCGTTTGGATTTTCAAGATGAAAGAGCATTTGAAAAAGTTCTAAACAACCCGGAGCCTCATTTTCAAGAAATATATGAAGTGGGATGGGGGTCATCAAGTTTTATTAGACAATTAGATAGCGTTAATGTTTTTATTCCCATTACAACTTCTCACCCTAAAATTAACGCATATATGAAAGGGCAAGAAGCCTTTTATAATGAGGTTTATATACTTGGAATGTTAAATATTACAAATGGCAAAATAGAAAAAATGATAGGCAGAAGACCTCCAATATATCTTGAAAAAGATTACAGATATATTCCAAACTTCAAACATATTCATTTTGATATAAAAGACGATAAACTTTTTATTGGTTATCAGGCAGATTCTTCAATATACGTTTATAATCTTAATAACGATAATTATGAGTATAAATTCGGATATGCAGGAAAAAACATGAACACTAATTATAATACAACTAATTGTTTTGATGAGGCTAAAGCAACCTACAGATCAGACAGAAAGAAATTCGGTTATTATCATTATATTGAGTATATAGAAGAAACGAACATTTTGTTTAGAGGATATAAAAAAGGTGAACACTCAAAAAAAGATGGGTTACAAATATATAAAAACAATGCTTTAATTGGTCATTTTGATGTACCTGAGCAATTTAAAGTTATTGGATATATTGAACCTTATTATTACGCTCAAGGATATATTAATGAATATGACTGCACAATACAAGTGTTTAGATTTAAACTAAATAATTTATAATTATAAAAAAATCAAATTATGAAAAAACTAACAGTGGTATTTGCTTTACTCACATTGTTTTCTATAACTTTTAAAGGACAAGATAATTATATTAATGGTGTAGTGAAAGATATTAAAACTAAAGAGCTTTTGCCTTACACAATTATAACTGATCCCACTAAATTCTTTTATTACGGCATCTCTGACACAATCGGAAAGTTTAATTTAGATAAAAACAAATTATCTGAAAAAGTAAAATTTAATATGTTAGGATATGAGCCATTAATTATTGAAATAGAAAATATCCCCGATGTGGTTTATTTAAAAAGCAAACCTATAGAATTAGCTGAAGTAACTATAACAGGATATACAGCAAGAGAGATAATCAACTTGGCTACCAAAGCGTGGAATGATAGATACCCTAAGTCCCCATATCTAGCTTCAGGTATTTATACAAAAACTGTTAAATCGCATGATCAATACATAGATTTTCTACAAGGATTTGGCTATTTTAATACAAGCGGATATCAATCATATTCAAAATTTGATAATCTGGATTCATATTTTCAATTTATTATGACAAATGTCAGAGCAAGCAATAGCTATGCCAAGGCAGGGGAAAACACCATTTTAGAGCCAAAAAGGAGTTCAAAAAGGAATTTTTCGTATGATAGTGGAGAAAAATCAATCTTTAAGGCATATAGAGGATTAGAAGCGTTTGGGCCGATATCTGCGAAAAGCGGAAGACTTATATCTCACTTTTTCAGACCTCCTTTGAGTAATTGGTATGATTTTCATATTGACTCAATAATATATGGAAGCTCTAATACTTATATTATTAATTTTGAAACTAAAAAAGAACATGTCCCTTCAGAATTAAGACTTGAAGCTAAAGGGAGTATTTGGATTAATGCATCTAACTATAACATAATAAGATACTCTGTAGATTTTATAAATTATTTGTATATTCCCCTATTTAACGTTGAACATATGGTAAAACTGCCATTTCTTGCAACAATAGATGTTAGATTTACAGCAAACAACAATCAAATATTTCCTCAAAAAATTGTTCTTGAACAATTTTGGGCAAATAATCCCGGGGAAGATTTTGTTAGTACACGCCCATCAAGAAAAAGACCGGGAAGTAATAGAATAATTGAAAGAGAAGAAATTCATTTTTTT
>PWLF01000296.1 GCA_003559475.1 Bacteroidales bacterium | reverse complement strand
CAAATTCAAAAATGCTTATCTTTGCCGTTGCACCTCCTTTCTTTTAAGGAAGAGGCCGGGGTGGGAAATGCTTTTCGACGAGCTTGGTTTCCCGCCCCTTTTTTCTTCCGGTTGTTTTTAAATGATGTCTTTAAGTTATATTATAGCTATAAGATTGTTTTATATATATGTGGTCGCTGTTTTTATATGGGGAGTGTTATTTTAAATCTACATGAGTAATTTTGAGCAACAAAGCTAATAGGATGGAAATTGGAGGTATATGATGTTTTTGGTAAGTGTGTTGCATGACCAATGTTTAATTAGTTTAACATTTTTATACCAGGATCAATATCCATCTGCGAGTTGAGAAAGTTACTTATACTCATCAGTTGAGCTGAATGCAAGCCATGATGCAAACAACAGCCTTTCCTTGAGCAGCTCTAGGGGTGAACACCCAATAAAATACCTTAGCATGAAAAATTTTTATTGTTAATTCTGACAATTATGGAATACAAGCAATGTCGCATATATATATGTATGTGTGTTGGTGTTGAGTTTTAGTTTTTTACGATGCTAAAAAACAACTCTTTCATACTTTCAGAAGAAAATGGCTTACCAATCAATTTAATTCTACTTGCATCATTAATAAGCAATGAACGCTCAATTATATTGTAGGGAATATCTTTATTCCCATCCAAAAAATAAAAATTTGGGTCAATGACTGTATAAAACTTTGTTTCCAATTTTTTAATTTTTTCAACATTAAGAATTAAATTCTCATAGCTGCTATAACTATTACCTTCAATTACAAATAATACAGTATAATCCTTTACACTGAAAGAGTCAACTGCTTTATGCCATTCTATAAATGCTGGATAGCAAGGAGCACAACCATCTTTTAAATATACTATCGAAATAAATGAATATTTTTTCAACAAATCTTCTTTAAGATTTACTATTGTATCTCTATGATGTACCGGAAATGATTGAAACATTTCAAGATTTACTTTTTTATTAAGATTATCATATATTTTCTGTTCTGCCGGAGAAAGCTGAGTACATCCTATTATCATGATACTAAAGAAAATGACGAATAGGGGATGTATTATAGAGTTGTTTTTCATATAAGCCATGTTTTATTAAACTTTCTTTGATTAGGGCCTGTCTGCTATATTAATAATAGTATAAAAATTATTTCTTGCATTCAGTTTTAAACCTATTCATACTACTGAGAAACAAATATCAAAATCGGATTATCATTTTCATCCAAGTTATTTACTATTTCCAAAAATGAATTTGAATGTTCAATATTATTTTTGGTTTCATTATAGTAATCCAATATCTGGTATGGCTGATAATAATCAATTAATATACCCCCTTTAATCCATCGTGGCCAAAATACCATACCACCATCTAAATTATTTACAAACCCTTTTGTCTTGGTTAATTCTTTAGAAGATTTATCATAGATTGCCGGTATAAGGTGTTGTTCGTCAGTACTCCCAGGAACAATTCCTTTTTGTAAGGTGGTAAATATGAAACTATCATTATGCAATACTCTGGGGGTAGAGATAAAATCAGGAAAGTAAGTATCCACTTCTGGATTTGGGAAAATCAAAAAATCGTTATGTGAATCTTTATTTTCAGAATTAAAAACGGCTAGAGAATTTCTATTTAATTGATTGTTGATTTTGTAAAGCGTGTCGCGATAATTATACATATAGTATATATTGTCATTTACTAAATATACACTGGCATGACCTGAAACATTTCCCCTCATATTAGTTCTAAGATTGTTGCTAATCTTGTCAATAATCTCACCTTGATTATTAGTAAAAACAACCTCTCTGGTATCAAATTCTGTTTCCCAAGTAAAAAATGCAATTTCTCCCATCGGCATAATAGCAAAATTATTAACTTCGAAATCAACCGTAAAACTCCTCTTATACGATCCATTTGCTATGTCATGTATATTTACCAAACCTTCTCCTGAACTATAAATCAAAACTTCATTCTTAGGTATATCTGTAGCAATGCGTATTCGTCCATTATGCTCCCCTGGACCATTTCCTATTCTTCCAATCTCTCTGATAAATCTCCCGATTTTATCAAATTGATAAAGGCCTTTTGAATCAGAAACAAGAATATAATCCTTTGTTACATCTAACCAGTTTATAAATTTTAGAAAACATGATTGATTTGTTTCTAACCGAACGTATTGAATATCAGTGGCAAGTTCAGATAAATATAAGTCTACTGATTTCTTATCAATAACATTTCTTGGGTTTACTTTATGGATGCCATTGTCTTCTTTTGACATACTTTTATCTTGCCCGCATGAGGCAACTAAACTGGTAAAAATAAATAAAGCTATAAAATAAAAACCAGGTTTTGTCTTTTCCTTTTTCATAATTTTTTGGTTTTGTAAAACAGAAAAGAAGATGTATGAAAAATTAATTCACACATCTTCATTTTATTTATTATTTCTATGGCCTTACAATTATTACGGATGATCCACCACCGTTACAAAAAGCACCTACTTCACCTCCATGTCTACAATGCTCACCAGTACCTTGATCGGTACAATAGTAACCCTCCCAATTGTAGGTACATCCCATTGGATATCCCGATCTACTATTGTCTTCAGCGGCCATTATTTCTAAATTTTCTAAAGGTACACTTCCAGCTTTTTTTGAAGCTTGCACGTTGATCATCGTTAATCCGGCAATAATAAAAAATGCCGCAGCTCCAATAATTCTCTTTTTCATAATTCAACATTTTAATTAATAGATTCAATTATTAAAAAACGTTGCCCTATTTATCATTTCAAGGGCGCAGTTAGATTAACTGCCTGAAATGAAAAATGCTTATCTTTGCCGTTGCACCTCCTT
>PWLF01000148.1 GCA_003559475.1 Bacteroidales bacterium | reverse complement strand
CCTTTATCTTATATGTCCACAATAACCACAAATACTTTCATACTCAGGATTTTGCTCTTGATTATTACAATTAGCACACCAAAAACGTTTTTTATTAAATCTAATCATGTTCAAGTCCTCTAATAATTTTTTCACCTTTGGCTTTATCCTTACTTAAATGAAAACCATCAAACAAACCCTGCTTATAAGCATCCTTTCTAATTTTATCAGAGCAATAATTATGACAACAACAAGTTCTATAATTATCCCACTTCAAGCATTCTTCCAAATCTTTTAAAAATTTCTCCCCTACAGACACTCTTTTTTTAATTTTTTCAAAACGATCCGATCTCATAATATACATCGTATTTTGTTTAAGTTTTTAATTGCTTCTTCAAATTTCATTCTTCATCTCCTAATTCAACTTTACAAAAAACGCAATAATACTTCTTCTCTATTGGAGCATACAATATCCCTTGTTTATCACAATTTAAACACAAATCAGGTTTGCCTATATCTTCAAAATCTTTACCTTTTAACATTTATAATACCTCATCTTCTTATTCATAATAAAAACCCTTGTTTTTCTTTTCATATTTATGAATCCAATAAAAAACAAAAAAATTAATATATAATAAAGCTAATATATTAACAGCTTCTTCAAGACTTTGAACGGGAAAAAAATAAGTCAAAAAACTTGTCAAAATTGTTGATGAAATAACTATAAATCCAGTATATAATATAAAATTAATTTTTGTTATCACTATTTTCTTTGAAGTATCTTCCTTATTCATCTTTTAAAACTCTACCTCTTCCAACTTATCCCTCAAATCCTGAGGAACAATCTTCAAATACTTAGTCGTAGTAGTAATATGACTATGACCTAACAATCTCTGAAGCTTATAAAGCTCACCACCACTCTGCATATAATGAACAGCAAAACTATCACGGAACATATGACAACTCACACCATCACCAAAATACTTCTTAACAATCTGATCAGCCCTCTGCCTAGTAAAATCAAACAACAAGTCATCCTTATTCATAGCACCTGTATAAACCAACAACATACTAACCAACTTATTATGCAAAGGAATAGTCCTCCTCTTCCACTTACGACTCTTCAAATGCTTAATAACAGCAGTACCCTCATCAAAATCCAAGTCACTAACCTTAATCTTTAAAGCTTCAGTAACCCTAACGCCAGTCATCCACAAAAAACGAATAAAAACATTATCCCTAGGCTTCTTAATATTCTTCAAAGTATTCCTAATATAATCTGCCTTCAAATACTTAGGCAAATCCTTACGCTTGACGTCCTTATAACTTATTGTCAAATTTTTATCTTTCAAAACTTCAATATCATCCACTTTTTCACCCATTTAACACACCTTTACTTAACATAATATACATAATGTAAAGCAAATATATAAATTTTACCATTCAATAATCTCCACCTTATAGTTATTTAAAATAAACTTTTCATTAATATATAACACTATTAATGCTCCTAAATAAAAACCAATAAGGAAATCAGGACTTGAACTAAAAGCAAAAATAACTCCAAAAAAAATTATAGCAAAAGTAACTAAATCTAAATTCCAACTAGTCCAATACCTAAAACCTTTATTCTTATACATCATTCAAATTCCTCCAATACCATAAGGAAATAAAATAATGTCATAAAAGTATTAATTATAGCAACCAAATTATAACCTATGCTTAAAACTATATCACCAATAATCCAAGCATCCAAACTAAGCTGTAAAAACAATAAGACCAGTAAAAAACTACCAATAGTTAAACAAGTAAAAGCAAACAACCTGTAACGACTCATAGTAGCCTCATCATTTTCTAACACTTCTAACTCCTTTTCCATATTCTTTTTTTCATCTAACGTAAGATAATTAAAGTCTTGCATCTCAAGATCTTCATTTAACTCTTTTAAAAATTTCTCCCCTACAGACACTCTTTTTTTAATTTTTTCAAAACTATCCGATCTCATAATATACCTCGTATTTTGTTTAAGTTTTTAATTGCTTCTTCAAATTTCATTCTTCATCTCCATATAATTCTTTTTCTGTAATCATCCAACACTTCTCATTATTCAAAGTCACAGCCTCACTAGCAATCTCTTTAAACTTCTCTAAATCCAACCATTCCTTATCTCTATTGTCTTTATATGATTCTCTATCATATAGATAATCGGTTAAAATATCTCTTGTCGATTTAATCATTATCCTCAACTCCTATTTGATATTCTTTCTTAACATCTCCTTATTCATTTTCTTTGTATCCTCCTACTCTCTATATAACCTATTATCATAGATAAAATTATTATTCCACTCTAGGAGCTAACATTATACTAAACAATAATTTATCGCGACTTTCATTTTTTAAATTAAAAAAATTAAAAACTATAGGTGTGTCTTTACTGCTTAAAATCTCAACATTTAACACTTCTCCATCAAATAATAAAGCTATTTTTTCTAAATAAAAACTACTAAATAAAGTAAAACCAATTTCAGAATCCAATATAGTCTTTTCTATACTTTTAACAAAATTATTTCCTTTTTTACTTACATGACTTATTCCTGAATCATAGTTAATTATAAACCATTTTTGCAGCTCTTTATCATGAAATTGTATTGCTATAACGTTAGTACGATCCATATAAGAAGTTTTTAAACTATCATTCAATTTATGTCTATCTTCTCCTAAATCCCTTCTATAAAATGTTTTATCACAAAACTTTTTTAAAACTTCAAAAACAGTATTTTTATCATTCATTTTTTATCACCATACTTTTCCTTCAACCTATCAGCCTCAACACTATCAACACTAACACCAATCTCCAACCAACCCTCTAAAATATCACTATGACTATTACCCTGCTTCCTAAGCT
>PWLF01000204.1 GCA_003559475.1 Bacteroidales bacterium | reverse complement strand
GGCGTTCTGACTGCATAGTAAAGCCATTTAAGAGCCTTGACTGACCAACTGCAAAATCGCAGATATCTATCATTTCCTGTACTTCTCCCAGTCCTTCTTCGTATATTTTCCCCATTTCAAGTGTTATAAGATAACCAAGCTCTTCTTTGTTATCCCTTAGTGCATTACCGATATTCCTAACCACTTCGCCTCTCTTAGGAGCAGGCCATTTTCTCCATTCCTTAAATGCATCCTGAGCCCTTTGCATTACTTTCTCATAATCATCAATAGATCCGTTTTTGATTTTTGCAATTTCTTTTTCATCAATAGGAGAAACGGATATTGTTTCCTTTCCTGATGGTTCGAGCCATTCAACACCGGTACAAACACCGGAATTGACTTTATTTACTCCCAGTTTATTAAGTATTTGATTTTTATCCATAATTATAGCATTTTTTTGATTTTGATTAACAAATATACTGAAAACATATTAATCAATAACAATTTTGCATCTAATAGATACAAAAAACCCTCAAACTTTGCAAATTTGAGGGTTTTTAAAACTATTTATTTACTCATATAGTCATATTTAAAATCAGTTGGCGGAGAAAGAGTTTCTTTTATAGCTCTTGGGTTTGTCCAGCGTAAAAGATTAAACTCTGCTCCTGCTTTATCGTTAGTTCCTGATGCTCTGGAACCTCCGAAAGGTTGTAAACCGACAACTGCGCCTGTAGGTTTATCATTGATATAGAAGTTACCTGCGGCATATCTTAGTCTTTCATAAATTTTTTCCGCAGCAGCTCTGTCTCTGCTAAATACAGCTCCTGTTAATCCGTAGGGAGATGTATTATCACAAATATCAAGTGCTTTATCAAGGTCTTTATCTTCATATACCCAAATTGTTAATACCGGACCGAAAATTTCCTCTTGCATTGTCTTAAAAGCAGGGTCAGTTGTTTCAATTATAGTAGGCTCAATGAAATATCCTTCAGACTTATCGCCGTTTCCTCCGCTTAGTATTTTAGCGTCGTTAGAATTCTTGGCATAATCAATATAGCTCATTATATTATCGAAAGATTTCTCATCAATTACAGCATTCATAAAGTTATCAGGGTCCATTACGTCACCCATTTTAATATCTTTAGCCATATCTAATAAAAGGTCTTTTATTTTTGGCCATAGAGAAGCCGGGATATACATTCTTGATGCGGCGCTACATTTTTGACCTTGAAACTCAAACGCACCTCTTATTGTATTAGCTGCTACTTCTAAAGGATCAGCAGAAGGGTGAACAAAGATAAAGTCTTTACCACCTGTTTCTCCTACTACTCTTGGGTATGAGCGATATTTATCAATATTATCCGACACCATTCTCCACAAGTGATTAAAAGTGCCATTTGAACCTGTAAAGTGAATTCCACCCATTTGCGTGTCATTTACAAGTCTGTTGCTTATTAAAGAACCTTTTCCGGGAACAAAGTTAATAACCCCTTCCGGTAATCCGGCTTCCATAAATATTTTCATCAGGTAATAATTAGAAAGAACAGCTGTTGTAGCCGGTTTCCATATTGTCGTATTACCCATCATTGCCGGAGCCATATTCAAATTAGAAGCAATAGCAGTAAAATTAAAAGGAGTAACAGAAAAGACAAAACCTTCTAATGGTCTGTATTCCATTTTATTGAACTGATTATAATCGGATTTGGGCTGTACCTGATAGATTTGTGATGCAAAATAAGCATTAAACCTCAAAAAATCTACAGTTTCACATGCTGCTTCAATTTCCGATTGCATGAAATTTTTACTTTGACCGAGCATTGTTGAGGCATTCATCAATGAACGATATTTACCTGCAATTAATTCTCCTGCCTTTAATGCAATTGCAGCACGAGATGTCCACGACATATCCGCCCATTCTTTATGCGCTTCCATAGCTGATTTTACAGCTATATCAAGCTCTTTTTCCGTAACACTGTGAAATTTTCCCAGTACATTTTTGTGATTATGTGGTGAGCGAATTTCTGTTGTGTTACCTGTGTAATATTCCTTGCCACCAATAATACATGGAATCTCAACACTAGTTTCTTGCTGTCTTTTTAACTCATCTAATAGTGCCTTTCTTTCGTCACTACCTTTAAGATAACCTAAAACGGGCTCGTTTTTAGGTGGATCAAATTTATATATTGCATTATTCATAAAACATACGGTTTTAAAAATTATTAATTTATTTTACTTTCGGGCAAATATAGCATTATAAAAATAATTTCCCAACCAAAAACAGACTTTTCGAATTTATTTTTAAAAAATTAAGCTTTTCTTAGAGCATAAGACGCTAACAATGAACGGTTATTATATCAGACAAGTTTGTGGTATATTTTGGAGATAGTTTCTCTTGTTTCATTTTCCATGTGCGTTTTGTATCTTGTGCTCCAAGTTTTATCTTTTGCTGACCATAAGTTAAATTCAGTTTATCTATTGCTTGCATAAGAGGCAAATGCCTTTCATCCCTGTTTTTAAACAATTTTATTTGTAATGCATCCTCTCCGGAAAAATCATGAACAATTACCCCTGCTTTTTTGTACCGGTAATCTTTTTTAAATATCCTTTCAAGAGCGAGATTAGCAAATTTTGCAATCTCTATGCTCGAATTTGTAGGGAATGGTAACTTTATGGTTATGCAAGGGCTGTATTGTTTTAAATCATCCCTGTGTTTGTTAGTAGTTATAAAAACCGTTAGAGAATTACAACATGACTTTTGGCTTCTGAGTTTTTCGGCGCAAGAGACAGCAAAAGTTGTTATCCTCTCTTTTAATTCACTTATCTCTGTATAATTTTTTTCAAAAGTGCGTGTTGTTGCAATATTCTTTTTAATTTGTAAAGCCTCAAGATCCAGTGTAGGTAAACCTTGCAGATCATTTTGTAATCTTAAACCAACAACAGTCATATTCTTTCTTACCCAATTACTGTCAAGAAGCGTAAAATCATAAGCATTATTTACACCAATGCTGTTTAGTTTTTTAGCATTTTGCCTGCCTATTCTCCAAACATCCTCAATTTTTGTCCATTTTAATGCTTTTATTTTTTTTTCTTCCGAATCAATAATATAGACATTTTGTGTTTTATCAGGAAATTTTTTAGCAATACTATTAGCTATTTTCGTTAATGCTTTTGTTTGAGCAATGCCGATACTAACGGGGATACCTGTCCATTTAAGCACTTTATCACGCATTGAACAAGCATAAGCATTAATATCAAACCGTTCAAACCCACTTAATTTCAAAAAAGCTTCATCTATGCTGTATATTTCTATTTCGGGGCTATGATCGCTGACTATCGTCATTACTCTTTTGCTCATATCGCCATACAAAGGGAAGTTGGCGGAAAAGACATACACTTTATTTTGCTCAAAAAAGTTCTCATATTTAAATGCCGGCGCTCCCATGGGAATACCCAGAGCCTTAGCTTCATTACTTCTTGCAATAACACAGCCGTCGTTATTTGATAAAACAACTACGGGTTTTGCTTTCAACTTAGGATTAAAAACCCTTTCACAAGAGACATAAAAGTTATTACAGTCAATAAGAGCAAACATTACAAAGGTTTTTTTATAACATAAGTTACTATTCCCCAAATCTCAAGATTACTGGACTCATCAACCTTTAAAGGTTTATATTTATCGTTTTCAGGCATTAGCCAAACACCCGATTTTTTTAATTTTATCCTTTTTAAAGTAAATTCACCGTCAATATAACACACAGCAATCTTTCCATCAGCCGGTTCTATACTTTTATCAATAATTATCAAATCTCCACTGTCTATACCGGCTTCTTTCATTGATTCTCCCTGAACTCTCCCGTAGTACGTTGCCGAAGGATGCTCTATCAAATGTTTATTAAGGTCAATTGATACATCAACAAAATCAAGTGCAGGAGAAGGAAAACCGGCACTAACATCAAAAGGTAGAAAAGGTAAATCAAGCGAAGCCTCTGTATCTGATGAAAATATTTCAACAGTATTTGAATTATTCTTATTATGTAATTTATCTTTTGTCATTGAACAACTGTTTTAATTGATTATGGCGATATGTACTTTTTAAAAACGTTTTTTTGGAAAATAATTTTAATACTATTAGATTACCTCAAAATTAAAAATTATTTAGTATTTTATTAATAATAATTTGTGTAATTTCTGGCAAAATATTACAAAGTTAAAAGTGTCCATGCCTGAAGTATATTTTATTGAACTTGTCGTAACTCTTTGCAAAGCCTGGTGCAAAAAATCTTATAAACAAAATCCATTTATTTTAACATTTTTTATAATGTTTTTACGCTAAAAATCATTTTTTCCTTATTATATTTGATTTTTAACAATGTAGTATAAAAAAATAATTATTTGTTAAACCACAAAAAACATTTAAAATTATGAAGAAAGCAAATTTATTAACCCTATTTTTAAGTTTTATTTTATTATTTTTTAATATCAATGCACAAAACAGCGATCAGGAATATGAAAACAGAGCGAATGTGCAGATAAGTCAGGATTTAATTACGAAGAAAAATTTAATCTCTGATTTTGAAGGTATTAAAAAAAATGCCACAAAAGAAGAAAGCAGTTATATTTTAAATGAAGACTTTAGTGATGGGGAAATACCGGACAACTGGCTTAATCTTGATGAAGACGGAGATGGACATAAATGGGAAATTTTTGGGTATGGAGATACTTATTTTGCAGCGTCATTTTCAAAAGATATTGGAACTGAACCTCCGGAACCATTAACTCCGGACAATTGGCTTATAACAGAACAACTTAGCATTGAAAATGATGATTATGAAGTCAGTTTTGACAGAGCAGCAGCAGATGAAGAATTTTATGCGGAAAATTACTCAGTATTGGTGTCAACAACAGGAACAGATCCTTCTGATTTTACGGAAATATATACAGAAACGATAGATGAAGGTGAAATACTGGAAAGAAGAGCTTTGCCATTAGATGATTATGCAGGGGATAATATTTATATTGCTTTTCGTCATCATGATTGCGAAGATGAGGGTGCTCTTTTAATTGAAAACATAGCTGTTTATGATTCAGAAACTTTGCCGACTCCGGTAGATGAACCACAACCGGCTAATCATGCAACAGATGTTTCTTTTGAAACTAACATTGAATGGACGTGGGGTGAAAACACAGAGATGTTTGTACTAATTATGAGAATACAGGGAGATGAAGAATGGAATCATATAGTTGATGATGCAGGAGATGCAGGAACTCGAGCATCTTTCGAATTTTTGGATCTTTTAGATATGATGGATCTTGAAAGTGAATATAATACAACTTATGAATGGATGGTAATTAGTATGAATGAGTATGAAGATGAAGTAAATTCGCCTTTTTGGATTTTTACAACAAAAGAAAAAGAATATGAAACATATGAGGTCACATTCGACGTTGAGTATGGAGATGGCTCAATTACTGCCGAGGCTAATGGTGATGATATTAATTCAGGTGATGAAGTTGAAGAAGGTTCAGAAGTGATTTTCGCAGCCGACCCTGATGTAGGTAATCAAGTAGCAGATTGGTATGTTGATGGAAATCCAATAGGCTCTACAGATGAAACGCATACTATAGATTCGCTTGAAGATGATGTTAATGTTACAGTAGGATTTGAAGAGCCAAACTTTGCTTATATAAATGAAAAAACTGAACTGTCTGTTTTTCCAAATCCTGCAAATGATAAATTTAAAGTAAAATCAGATGAAAAACTTCAACATATTAAGCTTATAAATGCAAACGGACAAATAGTATTTAATGAAAAGTTAAATGAATATCAAACCGAGATCAATGTTAATAATTTAAAGCAAGGTATTTATTTTATACAGATAAAAACAACGGAAAGTGTTATAAATAAGAGCGTTCAGATAATTAATCTTGATTAATGTTTTACCATATAAAAACATGTAAGATAAGAGGATTTTGTTGCTTTACATTTGTTTAAAAGATATCAGGCATTGGTTTACTTTGATGGTTAAAAAAAATGTTCACGCAAAATCTACGAAGAAAATATACGGTAAGGTCGCAAAAGAAAAAAATCAACTATTATAAAATTCTTGCAATAATTAGAAAACTAAAATCTTTGCGAACTTTCGCATTTAATCATTTCGCGACCTTTACGTGAACTTTTTTAATTAAAACATTTTTTAATTACTCTGTTTTAGCGATTTTTTTAATCATACCTTTGAATAAAAAAACTATAAACGGAAAAGTAATAAGCCAGTAAATTCTACCTAATAATCCTACAGGTCTGAAAGTCAGTGTTTGATAAAGGATATTATCTTTAATTTTAAACTCTAACCAGGCTTCCCCCGGTTGTTTCATTTCAGCATAAAGCAGCAATCTTTTTTCTTTTTTATCAGCAAGCAAAACTCTCCAAAAATCGAGAGAATCGCCGGCATATAATTTATTTTTACTTCTTCTTCCCCTGCGTAATCCTACACCACCAAACATTTTATCAATGATCCCTCTTATCCGCCAAATCCAACTAGCATGATACCACCCTGTTTTTCCTCCTATAGACCATATTCGTTTTAAAACAGCACTTTCATCACTGACAGCTATTGATCTTCTGTTTTTAAAACATCCATGAGTTGGGGTATTTATAAATTTTGATATTCCTTTTTCAAGTTTACTGCCCAAAACAGCATCTGTCCAACTTGAAACCACACTTTCTTGTTTAATTTTTTCAAAAGCAAGTCTGACAGCTTCTTTGTATGAGAACAATTCAATTTTTATGATTTTATTAAGATTATTCTCCCCGCATATAACTTCTACTTTCATGCTATCAAGGAGATTAGCGGCAAGCTTATATGACGTTGAAGTAATAAAAAACAACATATATGAAGCTATGCGTGCGGAAAAAAACGGCACGACAAGCACACGTCTTTTTAGTCCTCTTACTTCCGAAAACTGCAACAACATATCTTTATACCTGAGTATATCAGGTCCGCCAATATCAAAACTTTTATCATAAGTTTTTTCATTGAGCATAACATTTTCCATGTAATGCAAAACATTTCGTATTGCTATAGGCTGTGTTTTTGTGTTAATACATTTTGGAGCAATAAGCACCGGGAATTTCTCCACAAGGTCGCGAATCATTTCAAATGAAGCACTTCCCGAACCTACTATTATTCCGGCTCTTAAAGTAGTCAAATGATAACTGCCATTTTTTAAAATTTCTTCAACAGCTTTACGCGAATAAAGATGTTTTGACAATTTTTCATGGTTTACAATCCCACTTAAATATATAACCTGCTTAACAGATGTGTTATTCATGTAATCCCTGAAATTAACGGCTGATTCTTGCTCCAAAACATCAAATTTACCAATGGATGATGACATTGAATGAATAAGATAAAAAGCTACATCAATATCATCGGGTATATTCTTAAGCGTATCTTTTTCTAAAAAATCAACTTCAATAACGGAGATGTTATCACTATCATACAATGAAAAGTCAAATCTTTGCCTGTCGCGAACACAGCAAACAACTTCATGGCCTTTTGAGATTAAAATCGGCAAAAGTCTCTTAGCGATATATCCCGTAGCCCCTGTTAGAAGAATCTTCATAGTTTGAATGGCATTTTATTTAAAGTATAAAATTAACAAAAATGATGGAGTTTGCAAAGAAAAAGATACGGTAACGCAAAAAAAAATTACAATATAAGGCATATGAGGGCATTTAAGAACATTTCGCTGCTTTACGGTTGTTTAGAAGATATCAGGCTTTGGGGTTACTCTGTACGTCAGCAGTTTCCAGTAGGCAGTAGGCAAACTGTTGACTACTGCCTAGAAACTGGCTAATTATAAAACTAAATTTAGTATAAAAAATCGCAATAAACACTTAAAATTTTACACCTTTTATTTGATAATGGTTTTATTAAAACTTACCTTTGCAAAGAATTTTAATTGTAGCAATAAACTTTTACTGCTTTAAATTGTTGAATTGGTAAAGGAAAAGGAAACGTATGAAAAGTCTACAAGTAGGTGATTTAACTATACCTGTACCAGTAATACAAGGTGGCATGGGAGTTGGAGTTTCGCTTTCAGGTCTTGCATCAGCAGTTGCTAATGAAGGTGGTGTAGGAGTTATCTCATCTGCAGGTCTTGGGTTATTAAATCATTATAAAAATACCAGTTATAGCGAAGCCAATGCTTTAGGTTTAAAATATGAATTACAGGAAGCTCGTAAAAAAAGCAATGGAGTAATCGGTGTTAATATCATGTCTGCCATGTCAAATTATTGTGATTTGGTAAAAACTTCTATTTCCGAAAAAGCTGATATAATATTTATTGGAGCAGGATTACCTCTCAATTTACCGGGTTTTTTGAATAAAGATTGTAAAACAAAGCTTGTTCCGATAGTTTCATCAGGAAGAGCAACTAAAATAATTTGCGAAAAATGGAAAAGCAATTATGATTACCTTCCCGATGCTATTGTTGTTGAAGGCCCTAAAGCAGGCGGACATATCGGATTTAAGAATTTCCAAATAAATGACAAAAATTATTCTTTAGAGAAATTGGTGACTGATGTTATTGCAGTAACAAGAATTCTTGAGGATAAATATAATGTTAAAATACCGGTTATAGCTGCCGGAGGAATATATACAGGCAAAGATATTCATGAAATTATGTCATTAGGAGTTTCGGGTGTACAAATGGGAACACGGTTTGTAACAACAAACGAATGCGATGCTTCTGATTCTTTTAAACAATCTTATATCAACTCAAAAGCTGAGGATGTTGAAATAATTAACAGCCCTGTGGGTATGCCGGGAAGAGCCATAAAAAGCAATTTTATGAATATGGTTAAAAAGGGAGAAAAGCTACCTGTAAAGTGTCCGTTCAAATGTATTACAACATGTAAAATGTCTTCAAGCCAATATTGTATTATAAAAGCGATTATTAATGCTTTAAAAGGCAATTTTGATAAAGGTTTTGCTTTCGCAGGATCGAACGCTTATTTGTCTGAAAAAATCATCTCCGTTAAAGAAACTTTCGAAAATATTAAAAAAGAATATAAAGCGACTGAGTATTGCTTGGTGGAGAGTTTATAAAGTGGAAAGTAGAAAGTGGAAAGTAGAAAGTTGAAAGCAACTAAGTTTTCTTAAATGCCCTCATATGCCTCGTATGGTAACCCCTTTTTTCAAAATCATCAAAATTAAACCCGATTACTATTGATTTCTAAACGACTAACTTAGATTTTTTTATTATTTTTGCAAAAAAAACTTTATAAAGTTTTACTATATTAAACTTAAATAACCATTTTAAACTATGAAAAAAGTTATTAATACATTCGTTTTAAGCATTTTATGCATTGGTGTTTTAGCACAAGCGCCGCAAATGTTTAACTATCAGGCAGTACTGAGAAATGATTCGGGAGAAATCATGCCATCAGAATCTATTACTGTAATTACAGAAATTATAAAGGGTAGTGCCTCAGGCAGTATTGTTTTTACAGAAACACACAATATTGTAACAAACAATTACGGCTTGATGAATATTCGTATCGGGTCAAAACAGCCATTAGGAGTTGTTGACTGGACAGACGATTATTATTTTTTACAGGTAAAAATTGATGGAACACCTATGGGTGCTGTACAACTATTAACGGTTCCTTTTGCTATGCATGCAACATCTGCAGAAATTTTCACAGGAGAGTTTACCGAAGATGACCCGACAGTTCCTCAATATGTAAAGGATATTGAAGAAGATGATATTAATAACTGGAATGATGCATACGACTGGGGCGACCATGCAGAGGTTGGATATTTAACCGAGTTATCAGCGGAGTCAGACCCTGTATTTTTGGCTTCTCCTGCTGCCGATATTGAAACCACAGATATTGCAAATTGGGATGAGGCATACGATTGGGGAGATCATTCGGATGCAAATTACTTGACCGATTATACCGAAAGCGACCCGACAGTTCCTCAATATGTAAAGGATATTGAAGAAGATGATATTACAAATTGGAATTCAAAATATGAGGTAGGAGATGCTATAGATGTTTCATCTATAAGCATAGGCGGAGTTACTGTTATTGATATGAGTGGCAACTTAGTAGGACCTGCCGCAGATCATTGGCATGATGCATCAAGTATTGTCTCAGGTGTTCTTGATATTTCCAGAATACCGGTAGGAACAACAGTTTCAACTGTTGCTGCAGGGGATCACGACCATTCAGCAAGCCACATTACCACCGGTGTTTTTCCTGTCGCAAGGGGCGGTACCGGTCAGACTAGTCTTACTAATGGAAGTTTTTTGGTAGGCAATGGTACAAATCCCGTTACACTGCGAGCGCCTGCACAGGTCCGTATCGACATTGGTGCAAATAATGCAAGCAACATCACTGTAGGCACTTTGTCAATCGAGAGAGGTGGTACCGGTGCTACGTCCGCTGCTGCCGCTCGGAGTAATCTGGATGCTGCCGCAAGCATACATAGTCATTCACTTGCCGATGTGCTTGAAGAAAACAATGATGCTGATGAAAATCAAATAAAGAACCTTGCCGACCCGACTGATGAACAAGATGCAGCCACAAAAGCCTATGTTGATGCAAATGCACCTACAACATACGAAATAGGTGACTTAGCACACGGCGGTATTGTATTTTATGTTGAGCCCTGCGGAACTAAAGGTTTGGTGGCAGCCACTGAAGATCAGAGCGACGACATCAAATGGAGAGGAGGAAGTACAAATTATGCAACAATGGCAAGGGGACATGAACTTTATGCAGGCAAAATGAATACATCTATTATCATTGCTGTTCATTCTGCAAAAGATGATTTTGACAACCACGCGGCATTGATTTGTGCAAATTATACAGGTGGTGATTTTGGCGACTGGTACCTGCCATCAAGAGAAGAATTATTACTTATGTATGATAATTTGCACAATCAAACCCCAGCTTTGGGAGGATTTGCGAACACGTGGTACTGGTCGTCGTCGGAGATCAATGCAAGCTACGCAGGGTGCTTCTACTTCAACAACGGCCACACGAGCACCAACGATAAGAACAATTCAAGCAGGGTTCGTGCTGTTCGGGCTTTTTAACACCGATAAAACAACATATTTAACGTAGTAAATTTATCCCATAAGATACTCTGTTATCTCATGGGGTTTGTTTTATATTATAATACATGCCGATTTAAACACAGAGTAGGAAGTTGGGAGTACGCAGTAGGCAAACTGCCAACTGCCGTCTGATTTCCCCTTCGCGACCTTCGCGAGAACCCTTTTTTCAAAAAAATCCCTTATATTTGTACTTCACTAATACATTAAAAATGGAACTGAAAGCATTAAAACCCAGGAAAGCCCTCAATAAAGCGTTTCTCAAACTTAAACCGAATCGCTCCGATATAGAATCGTTTAAATCAAACCTGAAAACCCTCATTGACCGCTCAAATCCCAACGAATC
>PWLF01000124.1 GCA_003559475.1 Bacteroidales bacterium | reverse complement strand
TTTTAAGTGTAGCTATACACTTAACCCTAAAATCGTTCTTTATATAATTTTTAGTTTAGTAGTAATATTTGTTTGCATAATTATATTTTAATTGTTAAACTATAGTGGGAGTCGGTTTTTTATTAACATTATTTATCTAAAAATCAAAAATATTCAATTATGATAAATACTGAATTAAAAAAATTGGTTATTAAAAATTTAAATTTTATAATATTTTTTTTCTTTATAGCCTTTTTGTCTTTGAATTCTTTAAATAGTAGTAATATTATTGATGATTCAAGCAATTCTATATTGTCAGAAGGTTCTTATTATAAAGGAAAAATTATTGTAAAGTTTGATCGTTCAATGGAGAAGGCTCTTGAATGTGATTTTTTCAAGCATCAAAATAATAATTACATAAAAACTGGAGTTGTTGAACTTGATAAGCTAAATAAAAAATACAAAGCAAATAAGTATAATAAAATAATAGCCTCTTTATATGATAAATCAGAAGCTTCTGTCAATAATAAAAATCTTCATAGAGAATATGGCCTGCATTTGTGGTACGAGATTAAAATAGATGATAATGTCTCTATTGAACAAGCAGTTTCTGAATACGAGAAACTGCGAGTAATAGAAATAGCAGAGCCTTCATTTAAAATACATCTAAATAAACCGGAAAAATCAAAAGTTTTTGATAATAATAAAAATGATAATAATTCAAAATGGAGTCCTAATGATCCTTTATATAATCAACAATGGCATCTTAATAATACAGGACAAACAATAGGTGCTAATCCCGGTATTGAAGGATGGGATATTAACGTTGAGGCTGCTTGGGAAATAGAAAAAGGAAATCCGGATGTAATTGTTGCTGTTATTGATGTCGGAATGCAATTTGATCATGCTGACCTGGAAGGGAATATGTGGGAATATATCGGTATGGATAGTCTTGAAACAACAAAACATTTTCATGGTACACATGTCGGAGGAATCATATCTGCAGTATCTAATAACGATCTTGGAGTAGCCGGAATAGCCGGAGGAAGTGGAGAAAATGATGGTGTTAGATTAATGGCGCTTGATATTTCAGGAGGGGCGTTTGATATATTAGCAGCATTTCTTTATGCAGCTGATAACGGTGTGGCAATTACTTCAAATAGTTGGATTATTGATCAAACTACATTACCTCAAATGTTAACAAATGCTATTGAATATTTTCAAAAAGAAGGTGGAGGTGATGCGTTAAATGGTGGAATATCCATTTTTGGAGCAGGAAATGATAGTCAAGAAAGATTAAGATATCCCGCTGCATACGAAACCGGAATAGCTGTCGCTGCACATAATAATAGAGGAGAAAAGAGTGGAATATCTACTTATGGAAATTGGGTAGATATTACAGCGCCAGGCTCTAATATAACATCTGCTGATATTAATAATACTTATTCAGCTTATACTGGTACTTCTTTAGCTACCCCACAAGTTTCCGGTGCAGCAGCACTCCTTGTTTCTCACTTCTATGGAGAGTTTAATAATAGCCATTTAAGAGATATTTTACTTAGAAGTGCCAGAACAGACTTATATGACCATAATCCGGATTATATCGGGAAACTAGGTTATGGAGCCCTTGATATTTTAGCCGCTTTTGAAATGGCTGGTAATCATATTTTAGTAGATTTTGTATTAGAGGATGTAAACGGAGATAGTATTAAGAATGCACTAATCACTATTGATGGGTATAATAAACAACCCGGCAAATACGAGTTTTTGCTTAAAGATAAAGGAAATAAAGATATTAACATAAAAATACAAAAATACGGATTCTTAACTTATGAAGATGTGGTTACTGTTGATAGCGATACAACGTTAAATATTGTTATGGAAGACGCATATAACCTTACTTTTCAAATTTTCGATGAAGAGAGCAATGAGATTGAAGATGCCACTATAACATTTAATGATAAAGAATATCAACAAGGGGAATATAATGTTAAGGCCTCTGAGCAACGAACCTATAACTTTAGTATTGAAAGAGAGGATTACCTTATATTAAATGATGAAATTGATGTTGAAGGTGATACAATAATCGAAATAATATTACAAAATGCACCGGTTGTATTATTTGAAATAGAAAACAATCAAGGAGAAGAAATAAGAAATTCTATTATTGTTTTTGGTGATGAAGTTATACCTCAAGGTATATATGAAATAAGACCCCAGGAACTTGGATTATATAATTTCGAAATTAGAAACCATGGACGATATTTGACATATAGAGGAGAAGCTGACATTCAGCAAGATACGGTTATAAATATTGTAATGGAAGATCCTATTATTATAACGTTTGATATTAAAGACGAATTTGGCGAAGAAATAACTGATGCTATAGTTACATTCGACAATACTGAATATGACCCGGGAGAATATGATATACAAGTTTTTGATACTGGCTTATATGGAGTTAAGGTTGAAAAAGAAGGATATATTACTTTTACAAGAACAGTTAGAGCTGAACAAGATGAAACTATTGAAATTATTTTGATTGCCGAAGATAGCTATATTAATAATGTGGAGGATGAAATAGAACTGTCTGTTTACCCTAATCCGGCAAGTGATAAAATTACAGTTAATTCATCTGAAAAAATTG
Source organism: Bacteroidales bacterium (assembly GCA_003559475.1). Lineage (GTDB taxonomy): Bacteria > Bacteroidota > Bacteroidia > Bacteroidales > UBA7960 > PUKZ01. The sequence goes on along the minus strand of PWLF01000124.1, from coordinate 32,964 downwards.
ACAAAATTAAAGTGTTAAATATTACCGGAGTAACTACAGATTATTTTGAAGTTTACGATTATAATAAAACTCTTGAATTTTATAATTATAGTAATGGAGTATTTATTCTTCAAATAGAACACTCCTCCGGAAATATTGTTAATAAAAGAATTCAAATTATAAATTAATGTTTGTTTGTGGATTGTGTGAAATCTTTGACCTTGAAGCATTTTGATTGCTTCAAGGTCTTTTTTCTTAAATGCTTTTAGCATAATAGCTTAGTGATAAAAATATTACAAACATTAATTAGTTTTAGAATTCTTAATGTAACTTTTAATGTAAATTCATAAATAAAAGCATTATATAAAACTTAATAAATCCTGATAAAAGTTAAAAAATAAGTAAAGTATATTGTGTTTTAAGTAAAATTAAAGTATTGTAAAATTATTTTTAAAAAATATAATTGATTTAAATGAAAACTAAAAATTTAGGCTTTGACAGCAAATTAATTCATTCGGGAATGATAGATGACAAGTATGGAAGTGCTACTGTTCCCATTTATCAAACTTCAACTTTTAAGTGTAAAGATCTTCAGCAAGGGGCTGACATGTTTGCTGGTAATTGCGATGGATACTTTTATAGTAGAATGGGAAACCCTACAATATGCTCATTGGAAGAACTTGTAGCTGATTTGGAAAATGGTTATAATGCTATAGCTCTTAGTTCAGGCATGGGTGCTGTCAATACCATTTATATAGGATTGTTAAAAAATGGTGACCATTTAATAAGTACAGATGCCGTTTATGGTCCATCACGACTGGTTATGGAAAAATATTATGCAGGTTTCGGAATTCAGGCGGACTACGTTAATACAACAAATTATGAAAATATAATCAATGCTATAAAGCCAAATACTAAAGCAATATATATAGAAACACCCTCAAATCCGACTATTGATATTACCGACTTAAAAAAAGTTGTTGAAATTGCTAAGCAAAATAACTTGATTACAATCGTTGATAATACATTTTGTAGTCCATATTTACAAAAACCTATAGATTTTGGAGTTGATGTGGTATTTCATTCAGTTTCAAAATTTATTAACGGTCACGCAGATATTATTGGAGGCGTTATTGTTACAAGAGAAAAAGAGCTATATAAAACATTACGGGAAACAATGGTAAATTTAGGATGTAATATGGACCCTCACCAAGCCTACCTGGTTATTAGAGGATTAAAAACACTTTCTTTAAGAATGGAAAGAGCTCAAAAAAATGCCCTGGCAGTTGCTGAGTTTCTTGAACAACACCCTAAAGTTAAGTGGGTTAAATTCCCCGGTTTAAAATCATATAACCAAAAGGAGCTGGCAAAAAAACAAATGAAAGGTTCCGGAGCTATTATGGTTTTTGAACTTAAAGATGGATTTAACGCTGCAAAAGTGCTGATGAACAATGTTAAACTATCTATGTTAGCAGTTTCTGTTGGTGGTGTGGAAACTCTAATTCAACATCCTGCATCTATGACTCATTCTAAACTAAGTAAAGAAACCAGAGAAAAAGCTGGAATAACTGATGGAATGGTTAGGTTGTCCGTTGGGATAGAAAGTAAAGAGGATATAATTAGTGACTTGAATAATGCATTAAGTAAAATATAATGCAAGCTGTATTAGCTATTAACCATCCCCATCCTTATAACCCCCATCAACAGCGCCGCAGCTACTGATGCGTTTAATGAATCAGGCGTAAAAGATTCGGACTCATTATATTTTGGAATAAATACTTTTTTGGTAATATAATTTTCTGTTAATGAAGAAATCCCCTGTGATTCATTTCCAATTACCAATATGCCGGATTTCCGAAAATTGCATTTGAAAACGTTTTGACCTTCGGTAAAAGCTCCATATACTACAGCTTTATCTTTGTATTCTGATAAATATGCATGAATGTCAGTATAATTAACATTTAAGCGACAAAAAGAGCCCATAGAAGCTTGTATTACTTTAGGATTATATAAATCAACACAATCTTCTGAACAAACTATATCTTTAAAACCAAACCAATCTGCTGATCTTATTATACTTCCCAAATTGCCGGGGTCCTGAATCCTGTCTGCCAGCAAAATAAAATCTTCGCATGGGTCAGGCAGAGTTTTATTGATTTTTATTTCTACTATAGCAAGAACTTGATTTGGCGTTGTTAATTGACTTATGGATTTTAATTGATTTTGTTTGATGATTACGGTAGTGCAATCCGGAGAAATTAATTTTTCGTTGGCTTCAATCCACTCATTAGTTGCATATAAGGAAATAATATTGTAATTACTCTCAAGCAGTTCTTTGACAATTTTATCGCCTTCTGCAATAAATTGCCGAAACTCATCCCTGTATTTTTTCTTAGAAAGGGAGTTTATATTTTTTATGTTGTTTTTGGTAAGCATATTAAAAAACGGAGTACATTAAAATATCCCGGAAGATAATTAAAAACATACTCCGTTTTTGATAAAATATTATTAAACGTTTTTATTCAGAAAAAACTTCAAATTTAACATCTATTCTAATGTCTTTATGAAGATTTATTTTTGCCTTATACTCCCCAATTTCTTTGACATTATCTCCATCAATTAATATCTTTTTCCTGTCAATCTCTACTTCACACTGTTCCTTTATGGCATCAGCTATTTGAAGTGCATTAACAGAACCAAATATTTTTCCGGTTTTTCCTGCTTTTGCAGCTACTCTGACTTTTACATCCTTCAATTTCTCAGCAATTTCCTCTGCTTCCTTTTTAATCTTCTCTTCTTTGTATGCTCTTTGCTTTAGAGTTTCTGCCAGCATTTTTTTCTCAGCTCCGATTGCCATTACTGCAAGTCCTTTTGGAATAAGATAATTTCTGGCATATCCGTCTTTAACTGAGACAATATCATCTTTAAATCCAAGATTCGGAATATCTTTTTTTAATATAATTTCCATGATAATTTCCTCCTTATTTTAATAAGTCTGTTACATAAGGCAATAATGCTAAATGTCTTGCCCTTTTTACTGCTTGTGCAACTTTTTTCTGATATTTTACAGATGTCCCGGTAACTCTTCTTGGAAGAATCTTACCCTGCTCATTTACAAATTTCATTAAAAAGTTAGCATCTTTATAATCAATATATTTTATGCCTGATTTTTTAAATCGGCAATATTTCTTTTTTTTAACGTCAACGGCTATTGGTGCTAAGTATCTGATTTCTCCGCCTTGTTGTTGCTGCTGTGCCATAATTAGATTATTTTTTAATGTTCAAAAATTTTAATTTTCTTTTTTAGTGGGTTCAACTTCTTTTTCGCTTGTGTCTTTCTTCTCTGTACGCTTTTTCTCGTTGTAAGCAATAGCGTGCTTATCTAATAAAGTGGTTAAAAACCTGATTACTCTCTCGTCCCGCTTATACTCAATTTCTAACTTTTTTATAAGTTGCGGGTCGGATTTGAACTCAATCAGATAATAAAATCCGGTTGACTTCTTTTGAATCGGATATTCAAGCTTGCGAAGACCCCAGTTATTCTCATATACGATCTCAGCCCCATTGTTTTTTAAATAATCTCTAAATTTACTTACCGCTTCCTTTACCTGATCTTCAGATAAAACGGGAGTTAAAATGAAAACGGTTTCATACTGTTTTTGCATTGTATCAAATTTTATTTAATTAATACTATTTTTTTGAATTTGCAAAAGTAATAAAAATTTTATAAAGTTTTATTTTTTTTGCGAATAAGATTTTTTTTTACTGTAAATGACGGAAAAAAGAGGGTATAATATTTGATAACCCCTGTAAGCTCAGAGGTTTAAACAATTCGCATAATAAAAAATACGTAAAACACTTATGTTTGGCGTATATTTATATGCTTATATTTGTATTGAAATAATCGCTAAATTATATTTTAATGACGATAAACATGCTTTATATATAAACAAGTTAAATATGTTTTTTAGATTTAATAATAAAACTAGCTTAATTGAACCTTAAGAAAACAGCCATGGTATTTGGCAAATATGAATTTCATAATTAGAATAATATATTGCTTTAAAAAAAATAACAGTAATTGCAATTATTTTTTGCAACAAAAACATGTTTTTGGCGTATAAATATGTTTAATATGTCAGATAAAAATTGTATTGTTTTTTAAAGTCTTTTTTAAAAATAAAACTTAATGTCTATGAAAAAACCAATACTTTTATTACCCTTTATCTTTCTTTTTGGATTATTTTTTAATGAAGAAATTAAATCACAAACGTTAATTTTTGAAGAAGACTTTGAGATTTGGCAGGGATGGAGTCCGTTTAATTCGGGGAATGTTGAACATAGCGATGAGCAATCCCGTAGCCATGGTTATTCTTTAAAAAAGATTACAAATAACGATCCCAACGGTGGATGGAAAGCTCTTGGGCATACAATAGGTCGTGACTTTACGTTTGAAGGATGGATTTACAGACCATCTGATGCAGGTGGTGGGGCGCAAGATCGAATTTCAATTGCTGATAGTAACTTTAACGGATACGGAATAAGAGTAACCGGTACGAATATAAACATAGAAAAACGCGTAGGAGGTGCCCACGATGGCAATATCGCTACTAACGTTGCTTATACAAGACCAGACAATGAATGGTATCGTTTTGTATTTGTTTCTAATGATGATAACACTTTTACCTTTAGTGTATATGATGAAGGCGGAACACAACAAGCAACCGTTACTTCAGATGCAGATACCGACTATAACACTTTTGACCGTATAGTGATTCATGGCGGACATCATTTTTATGTTGATGATATTTCTGTTGCCGTTGAAAATTTACCACCACCTGTTACCGATGGCTTAATTCTCCACTTGGATGCAAATACAATTAATGGTCTGTCTGATGATGATAATGTCGAAGAATGGCTTGATCGTTCAGGCGAAGAGAATCACGCCTCTCAAACTAACGCTCCCGAACAACCGGTATATAAAACAAATATACTTAATGGGTTACCTGTCGTTAGATTCGACGGTAATGATATACTCGAAATACCATCATCAGAATCTTTGAATTTTACCGATCCCGGATTAACAATAATGACCGTTTTTCAGCCTCTGTCATTGCAAGATGAAGAACGCCCTATGATAAGAAAAGATAACCAGTTTCAACTCGGATTATTCCCGGATGACGGAATAATTAGAAACTTGATAAATACTGATGATGTAAGCGGTTGGGTTATTGATAATGATGAAGATTTTGATTGGGAAGAACAAAATGCACATATATATGGTTTTACATGGGATGGCAATGATTTAAGGCATTTCGTTGATGCTGATCAAATTGGTGATGACGCTGAAGTTGCCGGTGATATTATTCCCAATGCTAATCCACTACTTATAGGTGGAGAAGACCCTGATGGCAGAAGAATAAATGCTGATATAGGTGAAATATTAATATTTAACAGATCTCTAACCCCTGCCGAGCGTAATGAAGTAGAAAATTATCTCTTTGTTAAATGGTTTGGGGAAAAGAGAACATGGTACTCGTACATTAACGGAGATTGGGAAAATCCGGACACTTGGACAACCGACCCGTCAGGAACTACATATACAGGCCCTGAAGATATGATACCGGGACCAATAGATAACGTTGTTATTATTGATGGAAACGAAGTTACTGTTAATACAGACAATATTACAGTCTATTCCATGGAAGTCAGAAACGGCACTTTAGACTTGGGATTGACAGAAGGACATTTTTTCAATTTTATTACAGGTAGCGGAAAAATTAAACTTATGGGAGATAATTTCCCCGAAGGGCAATCAGAACATTTTAGAAGCAGTAATGGAGGAACAGTCGAATTTTATGGCAATAGCTTTGAACTTGAGGAAGAACAAGTTTTTAACAACATGATTGTTAATATGGATAACAGCAATCAGGTGCTTACATTGCTTGCGGATTACACCCTTAACGGAAATCTTGATGTTGAAAACGGCATTTTTAGAATTAATGATGATGTTGAGACAGATATATTAAATCTTACAATTAATAGAGACTTGAGTGTTAGTAATGGCGCACAAATAACCGTTGGAGAAGGAGATACGCGAAGCGGATATCAAATAGGTGGATCTTTACCCGCATTAGGAGATTATCATTCAATCTTTCATCAAATAATGCTTTATGGAAATTTTAATAATAATGGGTCAGTTAGATTTACTAATCAGGAGGGACCTAATTTTAGAGAATTGACACAAAATGGAGCAGTTGTGTTTAATTTCACAGGAACACGAGATCAAAATGTGCAATTATCGGGAACAACAGATTTTTATAATCTTATAGTTGATAAAGGATCCGGTCAAACACATACCGTTGAGATTAATTCCGATAATGAGGATTACTTTGCACTTTACGGTCCCAATAATTTAGCCAATAATACCGGAGGTGATTACACCGAAGAAAACCCTGAAGTAAGAAAAGCTTTATGGATTAAAAACGGAATATTAAAGTTAAGTGGTGAAATGCATATTCCATCACTTACCGAAGGAAATGAACATGGAGACAGAGGCGATTTTGTAATACCTTCAAATGGAAAATTATGGATAGATGGTGCAAGCGTTACAGTTTATACAACTATTCGGTTTAATTCTCAAAGACCGGAAAACACCAATTGGCATAATACATCACAAGGGCATACCGGAATAACTCTTTTTGGTACTTTTCGCATTGACGCAGGGTTCTTCGGAACAAGGCATAGCGCCGGCTTTATCTACAGACCTGAAGATGAAGCCACTATAAAAGTCAACGGAGGAATAGTAGATGCCGCAACCTTCAGAAGCACATGGGAATCAAATGTCGGGAAAACATTCTATTATCAATCAGGAGGAGAAGTTAGAGTGAGAGGTACACGTGATTATGACGGTGAATCGGGAGGGCAAGTTAATCATAATTATCCGTTATTTGGAATTACTGAAACCGAAGGAGTTTTTAATATGTCCGGCGGTGAAATATTAATGATAGGTGTCGGTAATGACCTGGATAACGATTTTGGGAATAATGGGCTATATATAATAGCTAATGACTACAATGTTACCGGCGGAACTATACGTCTATTACTACAAGGCGGAGATGAGTTTTTTATCGAATCAACAGCAAACCTCTGGAATCTTGAAATGGAAAGAATTGGTGGCGGAGGAAATATTGATGTTAGATTTACACGTGAATTAACAATTAGCAATGATCTGCTTATTGGAGACAATGTGATTTTTCACCCCAGAAGGTCTGACGGAAGCACCAATTATGACTTGCTTGTCGGAAGAAATTTCTATTTTGGACAAACAGCCGGCTCTAATGCACATTATAATAGCATATATGATGATGACGGAAACACAACAACATTTTTTGGCAATCAAGATGCAATTATTGATATTGCAAATAATGTTGACAATTTTCTGTTAGAGTTCTATGACCTGACTGTTGATAAGTCTGTCCATGAAAGAAAAGTTTCTATTGTTAGTGATGGAAGACCGCATGTTGACCTTAATGACGGTGGTCCTTTCGATGTTAGTCCCGTTTTGATTGAAAATGATTTAATCGTAAATAGAGGCGTTCTTGATTATGGTGATTTTGCAATAATAATTGATCAGGAAGATGCAACGGTTATTAATAGATCAACCATTGGTATAATTGGAGAGCAAAATGGATTCCTTATACTAAATGATTTAGACCAAATTATAGCACCGGCAGGAACTCAGCCGGAGTTTGGAAATCTTGTTATTGATGATCCAAACGGTGTCTCTCTTACAGGTGTTGCAGATATTTCCATAGGGAATCTTGCTTTACGAAGAGGCATATTTGATATTGGAAACCAGGGAATTACAATAGAAGAAGAGGTGCTAAATATTGATGATATCCCCGGAGCTGAAGAGTTTTCTAATAATAAATTGATTCTTACAGCAGGAAATCATTCTGACAGAGGTGTAACTTTGAAAATACCAAGTGAGGGTAATGGAACATATCATTTTCCCATAGGCACATGGAACTTTGATGGTGAACACATACGCTATGCTTATGCAGAGCCAACCCTTTCAGGAGTGCCTGAAGGAGGCGGGTATCTGCAAATAAACGGAGTGCCGAGCAGATTGCCTACATTGGGAACAGCAAGCCCGGAAAGATACTTGCAATATTATTGGAGAGTTCGACATTCCGGTTTTTCATCAACACCTGATGTTTTAAATTTGTTTAGATCTTATGAGGATGATTTTGAGGGTGTTAATAACTGGAATAACCATAACCAGGTGGTTGGCAAAATAGTCAATAATATACGTTCTCCTGAGCATCCTAATCAAATTGGTGAATTAATAGACAATAGCCCTATACATTATTTGTCATATGATATAAATGAACTGGAAATAGGAGAATTTACTGCAGCTCGTACAACCATGTTTAATGGAGATATCCGTGTTTATTATACGAGAGACCATGGTTCTTCAACAGGAGTTGCAGCTAGAGAACCCAATTGGAGAGATCATAATACATGGACTCGCTCAGACCATAATGACTTCGATCCGGATAACCCTCACTCTAGTTCTAATCCTCACGCCGGAAATGGCAATTATCCACGAATCGGTGATATAGCAGTAATCGGATGGGTCCCTTGGGATGATCCCAAAGAAGATTTACGTGGACTTCCTCATGGTGTTTGGATTAATAATACTCAAGAAGAAGTAGCACAAATTCAATTTACTCAAATGACCGATGAGGATGGGAACCCTGTTCCTCGCAGATACCGTTCCAACTTCCAATTTAGACCGACCTTGTGTATTAATGATAATGGAGGAGAGCTTGAAGCAGGCTGGGTTGAAGGGGAAGGTATGTTTTGGATTAGAATAGGGGACCCCGACTTGACATCAATGGATATGGGCGATTTTGTGACAAATGACTCAACATATATTGTTTATGAGAATTTTGATGCTAACCGAACTTATTTAAATACTCCTGATATTGTTTCAAATATAATTTTTGCCAACAATGGATGGGGATCAAACAATCACAACGTTACAATAGCAAAAGATATTACAGCATTAGGGAACTTTAAGATTTTGGGTAATTTAAACCTTGTCCTTAACAATGAAGAAACCGGAGATATTAATGTAGGGAATGATTTTATAATGTTTGAAATTACAGATCCAATTGAAGGAAGCCCTAGTGGAGGAGGAGCTGAACTGGTTTTTCCAAATGATGGCTATCAACGTAATATAACTATTAATCAAAACCTTAATCTTGATAACAGAGGAGCTTTAATCCGCGTAGGAAGCCCTAATTCTGCGAATACAATGGAACATAACATCAATCTATACGGTAACATAATACAAAATACAGGAGGGGGAGGTAGCCCCAATGGATTGAGGTTTTTTACAGAGCCAAATCATGATAGAATATTATTAAACATTCTTGGAGAAGAAAGCAAATCATGGATTTACTATTCCGGTGAAACAGCCGATTTGTATAATATAACTATTAATAAAGGGAACTCTGTAAACACCTCCTTTACTATCAACTCTAACTTCAATATTGGTGGACCTGTTGGAGGTGATGCCGATGAAAAATCAATTCAGCTTATAAATGGGATGTTGATTCTTAATCATGAGGATATTGATATCATAATTACAAGTGGAGGAGATCCTTATGTGATTAAATCTACGGCGGGTCTGACAATCTCTCAAGGTAGAGTCAATGCTGAAGGATCTAATGTCGATTTAGAAGGATTTTTGCGAATTGATAATTCAGGAGAAATGTCAATCAACAACTCTCTTGCATATTCATCAACAGGATATGCAACATTTGAAATAGCAGATTCTGGTATTTTAGAGGTTGGAGAACAAATAAGAGGGAGAACATCAGGTCCTGATAATATAGGAGTTTTAAAATATAGGCAAAGTGGGGGTGCTGTTAGTGTTGGAACTGGTCTCCCAAATTTAGATAGCCGTGGAGTATTTGAAATATTCAACCCGGGAAGTGAATTTAATATGACAGGTGGAGAATTAACAATAGCAAGCTCACAAGGTGTAAACCCACAAAGAGCTCCTCTGTATCTCAGACCCACTTCTTCTAATGTTAGTAATGATGCCGTTATTAACATAGGAAATGCATCAACAAATAATGATATAATTGAAATTGATGTCGCTTCAGGAATAATATTGCCATCTCTTAACATTATGGGAACGGATGTTATAGCTAAATTAAGACATAATAATATCATACTTAATGGCAATCTTTTCATAGATAGCTCTAATGCTTTTGATGGAGATGAAGATTATAATCTTACGATTAATGGAAATATTATTAATAACGGCAACTCTTCTTTTAACACAGATTCACTCATAATGAACGGAGTTAATCAAACAATTGAAGGAGACCTTGAACTTAATAATTTCGTTATAAATACCTCATCACAACTTACTCTTGAAAATGATACGGATATTGAAGTAGCAGAGTATTTTTATCTTAATCAGGGTACTTTTAATGATGGCGGAAATACTGTAACAGTCTTAAAAGATGTTCATAACTATGCTACTTTTAATAGTGATAACCCACTGGAAGGCGGATTAGAAATGGCTGGCTCATCTAATCAAAGAATTTACGGAAATGGTACTTTTGGAAGGCTTGAAATTGATAATCCGGGTAGTAGAGTTATACTTCAAGGACCTATGGAACTCGAAAATAATTTGGTGCTTACAAACGGTATTTTAGATTTGAGAGGATTCCGACTTACTCTCGGACTTGATAGCGAAATAGAAAACAATGGAGATTTTGGAACAAATCGTATGATAATCACTGACGGGGTTTATGAAAGTCGGGGTTTAGCTAAAAGAATTGGAACAGGTAGCGGTGATTTCTTTTTCCCTATTGGGGTTGAAGGAAAATTTACTCCCGTTGAACTTGATTACTCTCAAAATAACAGCAGTGGATTAGTAGCTGTAACGCCTGTTAATTCTCCTCACATGACTATAACTGTTGATCCTGAACATGACCTGGACATTTTAGATTATTATTGGTATGTTGAAACGGAAGGGTTAAGCGATTTTAATGGCGACTTATTTTTCCATTACCACCCGAATGATGTTAATGGTGATGCTTCTGAATATATTGCCGCCAGACTTTATAATGCTGAGTGGCATAAATACCCGGAAGATTTTGTTGTTGATGATGAAGATTATTTTTACTTCGAAAATAGAAGTAATTTGGATGGTGAATATACAGCCGGAACCGATGAGGATATACCTGATGAGGTTCCATTATATATTTCTACTAATTCGGGTGATTGGGAAGTTGGCACAAACTGGAGACACTCAGAAGATGATACCCCGGCACCTGAAGGAGGGCCCTCCGGAGTTAGAGCACTTATTCTGGAAGAACATGATATTATAGTCGAAGAGAACAGAAGAATAGTTTATGAACTTGGACTAGAGGGCTCGCTTGACCTTGATGATACATACGGACACAACTTTAGAGAAGTTTATGGCGGAGGAACCTTAATGATTAAATCTAACGTCCTGCCCGCAGGAAGATTCGATGATTTTTATGGAACTCCCGGTAGTACAATGGTTTATTATGGAGATTTGAATTATACGATATCTGAAAGATATACCGAATTCCAAAATCTAATTGTCAGAGATAGTGGAAGAAAGGAATTGCCGTCTACAGCATCTCCATGGAATATTATTAATGGTGATCTAAGTATTGAAAATGATGCAAGCTTTGAAGTTGATGGAAGACTTGAGTTAAGAGGAAATTTAACAATTGACAATTCTGATGCATCTTATGATGTTTCAAACTGGACATACTTTACAGGAAATTCTCAAAACCAAACTATAACAGGAGATTTTGTTGATGATGCCGCAATTGAAAGATTCCATGTCAACAAGGATGATTTCCACGTTATAATTGATGGTGATGTGGAAATTGATGATATGATTTATTTAGAAGATGGAATAATTACTGTTCTTAATAATAGCAAATTTCATCTTAAGAATAACAGCCCTTTTAATGTATCTTCTGATTTTGATAGTAGTAGGATAGAGGGAGCTCTTACTCGTAGATTAAGCTCCGGAAGTTATAATGCAGATGATTGGAATAACTTGTTTCCGGTTGGAAAAATAGGAAGACAAAGATTTGTAAGACTTAATAACGTATCAGTACACAATCAGGATTGGACAGTAGAGTATTTTGCTCAGCCACCGATAGCAGGAGGAATGGACCAGGAATCTTTTGAAGACCCTATAGAGATGGTATCTCATTCTGAATACTGGAGCGTCGAAGGCCCTGGAGGAGAAAATGTAAATGTACAACTTAATTGGGGTGAAGAAAGCAACGTAGGCGATTATATTGATGACCTAGTAGTTGCAAAATGGGATGATACACAGTGGATATCTAAAGGAGGTATTGCAGAATTTACTGACGAACCAACTGAAGGAAGAGTAATTTCTACAGAGGTATCATTTTTCAGCGAAAACTTTTTTACTTTAGCATCAAGTGATGAAGAAAGCCCCTTGCCTGTGTGTCTTTTGACTTTCCAAGCCGAAGTTGTTAATGGAAAAGTTAACCTGCAGTGGATAACAGCTACAGAAATAAATAACGACTTTTTTACTATACAAAGGTCCAAAGACGGCGAAAACTTTGAGAAAGTTAATGAAGTGCCCAGTAAAGCTGAATATGGATACAGCAATTCAGTGCTGTTTTACGAAGAATGGGATGAGAATCCATATCAAGGAATATCTTATTACAGACTTAAACAAACAGATTTTGATGGCAAATATGAATATAGTGATATTATAGTAGTTAATGTGGATACTACCCTGAAACGTGAACTTTCTGTTGATTTGTATCCAAATCCCAACAGAGGAAGGATGTTTTATCTTAGACTTAGAGGTTTTGAAGCACATGAAGAATTAAGCTTTGTAATAACAGATGTTATAGGAAATGTTCTTCATAGTGAAACTATTCAGGTTAGAAGTAGTGGCTCAGGAGTATTCGAAATTTTTCCGCAGCAAACTCTGGAAAGAGGAGTTTATGTGCTTTCTTGTACTAGTTGCAAACATGGGAAAATTAATATAAGAATGATAGTACAATAGAGTTTAAAGTTTTTAAAGTAAAAAGTTTGAAAGTTATCATATAACACTTATATAGGGTTTTTGGTAAAAATCTATTCAGGTTGCTGTAAGTATTTAATATAGCTGTCTTTTCCATCTGTAAATAATTCCTTAATAAATTACGTTAATCAATTGAATGAATTGCTTTATTTTGTAATTTTGTAAAAAGTATGAAAATTATATAAATGATGACTGAAAAAAATTTAAACATATACAACACATTAACCCGTAAAAAGGAATTGTTTGAACCATTGCACCCTCCTTATGTTGGATTATATGTTTGTGGTCCAACTGTATATGGAGATGCTCACCTCGGTCATGCAAGACCGGCTATAACTTTCGACCTGCTTTTTAGATATTTAAAGCATATAGGATATAAAGTCAGATATGTTAGAAATATTACTGATGTCGGTCATCTTGAAAATGATTGTGATGACGGAGAAGATAAGATAGCCAAAAAAGCACGCCTCGAAAAACTTGAACCTATGGAAGTGGTTCAGCATTATACTACAAGATACCATCAGGATATGGATGCTTTGAAGGTTATCAGACCAAGTATTGAACCTCATGCATCAGGTCATATAATTGAACAAATTGAAATGATTGAAAGCATTTTGGATAAAGGTTTTGCTTATGAAGTTAATGGATCAGTTTATTTTGATGTAGTAGAGTATAATAAAAAATATAATTACGGGAAATTAAGTGGAAGAAAACTTGATGACTTAATTTGTAATACACGCGACCTTGAAGGGCAAGATGAAAAAAAGAATAATGCTGATTTCGCGCTTTGGAAAAAAGCATCTCCGAATCATATTATGAGATGGAAGTCTCCTTGGGGTGAAGGTTTTCCCGGATGGCACATAGAATGCTCAGCAATGAGTAAAAAATATCTCGGCGAAAAATTTGATATTCACGGTGGAGGAATGGATTTACTTTTCCCACACCACGAATGTGAAATTGCACAGTCAGTCGCCGCCACAGGAAATGAAGCCGTCAACTATTGGGTACACAATAACATGATTACAATTAACGGCCAAAAAATGGGGAAATCATTGGATAATTTTATTACCCTCAGAGAATTTTTTAACGGAAATCATAAAGCTCTGAAAAAAGAATATAGCCCCATGACCCTTAGATTTTTTATCCTGCAAGCACATTATAGAAGCACTCTCGATTTTTCCAATGAAGCCCTTATTGCTGCAGAAAAAGGCCTCGAAAGACTTATGGAAGCAAAAAATAAAATAGAAAAAATTGAGCCGGGCAAAAAAGGAAATGTGAGCATTGATCAGATAAAAAACAAATGCTATGACGCATTAAATGATGATTTAAATACTCCTATAGCTATCTCTCATCTGTTTGATGCTGTTAAAATTATAAACTCCGCTTTCGATAAAAAAACATCTCTTGATAAGTCACAAATAGATGAACTTAGTAACTTGTTTAACATTTTTTTAAATGATATCTTTGGAATTGAATCTTCTCAACAAGCCGACAGTTCTGATGATAACAAAGTGGAGGAGTTAATGGATGTGATTTTGGAAGTTAGAAAAAATGCAAGAGAAAAAAAAGATTTTCAAATATCCGATTATATTAGAGATAAATTGAATGAGCTAAATATCGAAATAAAAGACACTAAAGAAGGAGCATCCTGGAGTATTAAAAAATCTTAGTCTTACTAATTTAGCAAGTCGCAAATTAACTACTGTGAGAAATAGTTGTTATTTGACAGTATATATAGGCATTATAAAATTAATTATTTATGAAAACAAAAGATATCCCGAAAGACTATATAGTAGATTTTCCTTATAAACAAAGTAAATATCTCTTAGATGGTGCCATGCATGATTGGAAAGGGGATTTTGAAAATGTATATTCCCCAATTCATATTCAGTCAGAAAAAGGGCAATCAAATCTTATTGGTTCATATCCTCTAATGAATAAAGAAACCGCCCTTGCAGCTTTGGAAAGTGCAGTGAAAGCATATAGTAATGGTAAAGGGGAATGGCCGGCAATGACAATTGAACAAAGAATAGATTGCTTGAAAAAGTTTGTTGCTTTAATGAAAGAACAGAGAAAGGTTGTGGTTAATCTTTTAATGTGGGAAATTGGCAAAACTTTAAAAGATTCCTGTAAGGAGTTTGATAGAACTGTTGATTATATAAATGACACTATTGAAGCATTAAAAGATTTGGATAGAGAGGCATCAAGAATTTCAATTAAACAAGGTATAATTGCTCAAATAAAAAGAGCCCCTTTGGGAGTTGTTTTATGCATGGGCCCTTTTAATTATCCGCTAAATGAAACTTTTACAACACTGATTCCTGCTCTTATAATGGGTAATACGGTTGTGTTTAAACCACCAAAACTGGGAGTTTTGTTGCTTTCGCCTCTTTTAAAAGCCTTTAAAGATGCTTTCCCAAAAGGAGTTATAAATATTGTTTATGGTGACGGCCAAGAGGTTATTGAACCAATTATGACATCAGGGAAAATTAATGTTTTAGCATTTATTGGCTCTTGTAAAGTTGCAGACATTCTCAAAAAACAACATCCGTATCCGCATTTATTAAAATCTGTTTTAGGGTTAGAAGCCAAAAACCCGGGAATTGTGCTGAGTGATGCGGAAATGGATAATGCTATAAAGGAATGTATTACAGGAACATTATCATATAATGGACAACGTTGTACTGCTCTTAAAATTCTTTTTGTTCATGAAAATATTTATGATGATTTTTTGGAGAATTTTGTTAAAGAAGTTGATAAACTAAAACTTGGAATGCCTTGGGCTGATAATGTAAGTTTAACACCGCTTCCGGAAAAAGATAAACCTTTATGGTTAAACGAAATGGTTGAAGATGCCGTTAAAAATGGGGCAGTTATTTGTAATAAAAATGGTGGAATAGTAAATGAAACATCTTTTTTCCCGGTTGTGCTTACTAATGTAAATGATAAAATGAGGATATATCATGAGGAGCAGTTTGGCCCAATTATCCCGGTTATAAAGTTTAAAAATATAAATGAACCGTTAGACTATATAGTTAAGTCCAACTTTGGTCAACAGGCAAGTGTTTTTGGAAAAGATTATAAAATGTTATCTCAAATAACAGATGCCCTGGTCAA
Organism: Bacteroidales bacterium; assembly: GCA_003559475.1. Lineage (GTDB taxonomy): Bacteria > Bacteroidota > Bacteroidia > Bacteroidales > UBA7960 > PUKZ01. Next base: position 16,727 of record PWLF01000124.1, on the reverse strand, counting down.
TCAGGTATGTAGGGTTAATATTAACTCTCAATGCCAAAGAGGACCCGATATTTTCCCATTTACTGGCAGAAAAGATTCTGCAGAAGGGACTTTATCCGTCTCGGATGCCCTAAAAGTATTTTCTATTAGAACAATGGTTGCGCTTAAAGAAACTGATATAAATAAAAAAATATTAAAAGAAATATTAGATGCTAAGTCATCAAATTTTTTAAGAACAGATTATATACTATAAGATAGTTACAGCATTTTTAGGAGTAAATTTAATTTGAATTAAGAGCAGAATAAACAAAAATTGCATTTTTTATAGTTTCTAAAGTCTCATTATTTTACTTTTTTATTATTTTTACAAAATAAAGTAATTAGTTTTATTGTTTAATTTATAATGAGAAAATTATTTGAAATAAGCAGGGTTGTATTGCTCTTATCATTACCCGCCACTTTATGGCTTATTTCAAATCATTATATTAACAAGCATTATCATGTTTTAGATAATGGCGAAGTTGTTTCTCATGCACACCCGTATCAGAGTTCAAACGACACTCCCTTTCAAGATCATGATCACTGCGACTTTGACTATTCTATCTTAGCTCAAATATCCTCAAATAGTAGTGTGGAAGATACTTTTTCTCCGGAGTTCTCTTTTATTGAGTTTACAGGTAATGAGTTATTATATGAAAATACTTTTGATTTAATAAATAGGGATAATTTTAACTTACCTCTTTTAAGAGCGCCTCCCATAATTTAGCACATCTAATTATATCATTTTACATACAATTAGCTTGAACAAGTATAGATAATATTATTTAAATAATGTTGTAAGTTAAAGTGTGTTTTAATTAATTAAAATATTTAAATATGAAATTAAATTATATAGCACTTTTTATAGTGTTCCAGTTAGTTTTTATTAACTCAGTAAACAGCAAAGAAAGCAAGCAACCTAGAGGAACGGATGCAAATATTATCGGACATGTTATAGATGCTAAAACAGGAGATCATATACCTTTTATAAATGTATTGATTAAAGATACTCGTATAGGCACAACAACAGATGCATCAGGACATTTTTTGTTAACTAACCTGCCAACAGGAGAGCATACGATTGTTGTTAAAGGTATGGGATATGAAGAAAAACAAGTGAATTTTGAAATTGAAGAAAAACAAACAAAGGAAGTTAATGTTAAAGTTGAATATATTGGTCTGCAGTTAGATGAAGTTGTTTTAACGGCTTCCCCTGTACGTAGCGGATATAGTTATCAGTCAAATCAGGTTTTTATAGGAGAAAACCTCCAAAGGCGAAGTGAAGTATCTTTTGGTGAGATGCTTGATGGAGAACCCGGAATATCCATGAGGTCAATGGGTTCAATGCCCGCAAGACCTGTAATAAGAGGACTGGATGGAGACCGGATTTTAGTTTTACAAGATGGAGAAAGGATGGGAGATGTTTCTGAAACAGCAGCAGATCACGCTATATCACTGGACCCCCTTGCCGCAAACAGAGTAGAAGTGGTTAGAGGTCCTGCTAGCTTGTTATATGGATCAAGTGCACTAGGAGGGGTGGTTAATATTATGACAACCGATATTCCAACTGATTGGTCGCTCGGAGGCTCAGGAGTTTTATCAGGGCAAGCAGCTACTGTCAACAATATGGGAGCAGGGTTTGCAAGATATACTCACGGATATGAATCTCTGGCAGCAACAGCAAGATTTTCATATAGAAAAGCAGGAAATATTAATACCCCTGAAGGAGAAATCCCTAGCACCTCACTCGAAAACTATGATGGTGCAGTAGGGTTTGGCTTTAATAATGAAAATGTAAGCGGAGGATTTTCCGTATCTCTGGCAAACCAAGTTTTTGAATTGCCGGAAGATGGAGCAATAGAAGACCCCAATGAAACAGTCGAAATCAGAGCGGATAGACAACTTTTACAAGGAAGACTCAACTTTAAACTGAATGACTTCTTTGATAATGCGGAACTAAGATTAAACGGCTCTCATTTTTTTCAGCAAGAAGTTGAAATTGAAAATATTGATGGAGAAATTGATGAAGATATTGAATTTGAATTTGATAAATATTCTTTAAGCTCTACTTTAACCCTTCAACACAGAGCAATAGGTATATTTGACAGAGGTGCTTTGGGTGTAAATTTTCGCGGACATACTATGGATGTCGGCGGCGATGAGGCATTTACTCCGGGAGAAGATAGAATTAATGCCGGATTATTCACTTTTAAGGAAGTGCCGCTTTCAGGAATGCTAAGATTACAGTTTGGAGTGAGATTTGACTTTAATAAAATATCGGCTCTGCCTAACGAATTATTCCCCGATATTAACAGTACTCGCAATAGTTTTAATTATTCAGGGTCTGTTGGACTTAATATTAGACCCATTAGTCAAATAGAAATTGGAGCTCAATTTGCAAGGTCTCACAGAAACCCGGTAACAGAAGAACTTTATGCGGATGGTCCTCATGTTGGTGCCGGAGTATATGAAGTTGGTTGCCCAAATATTAATGATGAAATTGGACATGGAGGAGATTTATTTTTTAGATGGAAAGCTGATAATTTTAATGCTGAGATAGCAGGATTTATTAATAGTTTTGATAATTTTATAATGTTCGTACCATCAGGCGAGATTGATGAGGATTCAGGGTATGAAAAATTTTATTATCAAGATGATGAAGCAATTTTATCAGGTGGGGAAATATCATTTGACTGGACAATATTTAACGGTTTTATTTGGAGTGCCGGGTTAGATTATGTAAATGGTAGAGTGACCGGCGATTCTGATGGGTATCTGCCTTATATACCTCCTTTCAGATTAAGAAGCGGTTTGCAATATGAATATGGTCAGGGATGGATAGGTGCATCTGTAAAAAATGCTGCAAAGAAGAAAAATGTAGCCGAAAATGAGATGAAAACAGACGGATATACTATAATCGGTGCTCAGGCAGGATACAGAATAGACTACGCAGGAAGGCATGTGATAATACTTAGAGTTGAAAATTTAATGGATGATGTTTATAGAGATCACCTTTCAAGAATAGAAAGCCGGGATATCCCAATGCCAGGAAGAAACTTTAACCTGTCTTACAGGTATTTCTTTTAAACTTCCAAAATCTGCTAATATATATTATGATAGAAGGGATATAAATTAAAAATTTTTAACTTCTGAAAAGAAAAACCCTGAAAGAGTTATAATTTTCAATCTTTCAGAGCTTTTTGTGGTACCACCCACACCATTAAAAAAAAATATACAATGCCTTAAATTTTAAAACGCATCCATTTGTAAAACGAAAATCTGTAGTACACAAATCTAAACTCAAAAAAAATAAAAATCTTCATTTTAAAGGGTTTCCGCCTGGGTAGCTGCAATGTGGGTTAAGAAATAAAAAAATAGGAGCGAATATTTGCAAAAAACATAATTTATCTCTACAAGATAAAAAAAAACAAAAAATAAATGCTAATAACACCTTTTATTTACAGGAATTAGTATTTATTTATAAAAAGGGGCTTTATAAATGCTGAAATAAGATATTATTTGCAATGTTTTGTTAATAAGAGTAGAAAGTTTTAGTATTGATAAGTAATACGTTGGCAAATTCTTTAGAAAATATACTAACTACCTTGCAGTTTTAATTCATAAATTTTGTACCAATAAAAAAATGCTTCAGGATTAGTTTTTTTAAGCTTATTTAATTTTGTGTTTATTGGATGATCAATAGACCAGTGTTTTATCTGTTCAGGGTTTTCGTATTTTTCAATTTCAGGGAACCTATGCTTTATAACCGTGGCTAAGTATGCTGCTTTTGAAGCATGTAAAATTGCTTTTTCAATATGATAATTTTCCGAAAAAATAAAGTTTTGCAGTCGCTGTATTCCGGTTTGCAGCTCATAAAAATTACCCTTGCCGTCACTTCCTCTTGTTGCTATACAAAGAGATGTTTTATATATATCTTCTAACACATCTTCAGGCTTCAAACCTTTATGCTCACGATAGTTTAATTCTGTTTCAGCAAAAAGATTGAATGTTTTTACAATTTTCTCAACATTATTTACAACATCAAAAAGGTTACCAATATCAAATAATTGCTTTATAATTTCCATACTCATACTATCTTCATTTTTAAAGTATGGAATTCCGGTAGTATTAGGAGCAAAAGCTGTTAGTTTATCGCCCATAAAATCTTCATGACTTGGAATATCAACATTCATTGACTCACTTTCTACCGGAAGAAAAGAAGATTTAATTGGTTTGGAAATTAATTCATGATAAATCACATCTTCAAACAAAATATCCAACAATATAAAATCTTCATCTTCTTGAGTTTTATGTAAAGGATTATAAAAAAACTTATAATGCTCCTTTTTAATATTTAGTTGTGTTGACCTATACTGTAGCTCTTTCCTTATAAAACCTTGCTCTTTGGCAACACTGTCAAGTATTTTATCTAAATCTGAAGGTTCTTGAGGTAATATAATATCAATGTCAATTGATAAACGTTTTGCTGAATTGAAATGCAACATTAGTGCTGTGCCGCCTTTAAAAACAAACGAAAAGTTATGTTTTACCAACCCCTCCAGTAAAAGAAATGCTCTAATTGTCTTTTCTATAAGAATTTTATCAGCATTTATATTTCTATCGATGTTTTTATGGCTCTTGGATACTTTTTCAAGCCACTCTTTTGTAAGGTTTTTTTGGGTTATCATAATCTATAAATTGACAGAATTTAATATTTGCTGCCGAAAATTAGTTTTTAATAAAGGTATTTTTTTAATTGTTCCTTTTTGCGTCTTCTATCTGAGTATCGCAACATAGAGCTTCTATTAACGGTATATTTATCAAAGGCATTTTTGAAAATTGTACGCATTTCAGAGCCTTGTTGTGCTGAAAATAAAATTTTATCTGAAAACACATCAACTAACATCTTTTCAAGTGTAGTTGTTTTTACTCCTTTTATATTTAATAGTGGAGCTTGTGAAATCAATGGTTTCAAAATAATTACTTCTTTATCTTTCGGCATATATTTTTCAAGAATATCCTGTGTGGGGTTAATAAAAACTTGATATTTTAAATCTTTCAAATAATAAAAGACAGGTTCAATTGCTTCTCTATCTACTTCAACTAAAGTATAAAAATATCCGGGCTGATGAGTCATAAATTCATTCAAAGCTGAAGTATTCCAAATACAAATGTTAATGTAAGGAAATTTTGCTTTCAGTTTTTTATTAATTGATGTCATTTTCGCAGAAACTTCAGGAATATATCTCCTACCCTCTCCGAAGGCAAATTTCCCCCTGCTAATTCTTTTAAGCACACCTTTTTTCACCAACTGGTAAATCCTCCAATTGATAGTTGTCTGCTTTATATTCCTATCAAATTGTCTGTAAAAAGCAGATATTTGAGCAGTATCAAAGGATTTTTCACCCTTAAAGTGTGCTTTTAATTTTTTGATATGTAATTTGTCTTTTGCGATAACAATTTTTTTACAAATATACAACTATATTACGACAGCAAAATGGATTTGTTGTCGAAAATTTGATATAATTTTAGTTAGAAAAATATTTGTTTGGTGTGATTAGTTTTAAAAAGTTTTGTTAATAAGTGGTAAACTTTTGATGAATGTTAGTGGTATAGTTTTAACAATTACTTCCATTAGACACACTAATATGGACGGGTATCAATTTTTGATTAATAAAAAAATATAAATATGGAATAAAATTATTTAATTGCATGCAAATAAAAAGCCCTGAAAGTCTGAACTTTACAATTAAAGTTTTCAATCTTTCAGGGCTTAAAGTGGTACCACCAGGAATCGTACCAGGGACACACGGATTTTCAGTCCGTTGCTCTACCTACTGAGCTATGGTACCTTTTGTTTTGGGTGCACAAAAATACAAAAACTTTTTAAATTAAAAAATTGTTTTATATTTTTTTAATGGGCAACATTCAAATATCATATTTATAAGCTTTCCAACTTTCAGTTTTTTTAGTAAACATAAAGCATCAGTTGCTGGAAAGTTCAATTTTTAACATTAAAAATATTTCTTTTTAATTTTTCAAATTTTATTCTTGCAATCGGGGATTTTTGCTTTTTTATAAATTTTAAAAAATCCTCTTTAGAAAGGTCTTCCCATTGGCTGCCACTAAGCTCAATTATTCTGTTATTTAGCTCAAACCAATTTTTTTTATCGGGTTTAGCAAATTTATTATATGGGCAAACATCTTGACAAGTATCGCAACCAAAAATCCAATTCTTATAATTTTTAGTATCAGCATGGTCTTTAAGTTCGATGGTTAAGTATGAAATACACTTTTTTGCATTCACATAAACTTCTTCGCTAATAGCTCCCCCGGGACAATTTTCGACACATTTGTTGCAATTTTCACAATAATTCTCGCTAATAGGCTTATCATAGTTTAGTTTTTTGTCAATTATAAGTTCGGCTAGAAAAAAGAAACTGCCGTTCTCGGGTATTATAAGGCAGCCGTTTTTCCCGATTATACCGAGTCCTGCTTTTTGTGCCCATACTTTTTCCATAATCGGAGCCGAATCAACAAACCCCCTGCCGTTTATTCCGGGGTCAATATCTTTTTTTATTTTGTCAAGCAACTCGTGTAATTTCTCCTTAATGACAATATGGTAATCCTTCCCCAAAGCATATTTTGATACTTTGTATTTATTCTTTTGACTTTGTTGTTTTTCGGGGAAATAATTCTTTGCCAATACGATAATTGATTGTGCATTTTCAAAAAAAAGGGAAGGGTTAAACCTAAGTTCCTTGTTATTTTCGAGGTAGCTCATTTTTCCGTGACAATCATTAGCAAGCCATGTTTCAAAATGTTTTTTTTTTTCGCGGAGTTGCTCAGCCGGTGCTATTCCGCAAAAATCAAACCCAACATCTTTAGCTGTTTTCTTTATTTTTTCAGAAATGTTTGAGAGGTTATTTGATTTCAGGTTATTCATTGTTTAGCTAAAAAATGTAAAAATCCCTTTTTGAGAGTTGTCAAAAATTACTAATCAAAAATTGATCTTTGTGATGATGATTTAATTTTTCCGAGGTGCAAAAAGGCATTTTCAGTTACCTCTCTGCCTCTGGGGGTTCTTTGCAGATATCCTTCCTGAATGAGGAAAGGTTCATAAACTTCTTCTATTGTGCCCGGATCTTCACCGACAGCAGTAGCAATGGTGTTAAGTCCTACCGGTCCGCCTTTAAACTTTTCAATAATTGTATTAAGAATTTTGTTATCCATCTCATCCAATCCGTGTTTGTCAACGTTAAGTGCATTTAAAGCGTAGAGAGATATTTCAAGATCAATATTTCCATCGCTTTTGACCTGAGCAAAGTCTCGGACTCTTCTAAGCAGTGCATTTGCAATTCTCGGTGTTCCACGGCTGCGTCTTGATATTTCTTCTGCTGCATCATTGCTTATATCAACCTTAAGAATAGAAGCTGAGCGTAAGATAATTTTTTTAAGCAATTTAGAGTCGTAATAATTTAGCCTGGATGTTATTCCAAATCTTGCTCTAAGAGGGGAAGTCAGTAATCCTGACCTTGTGGTTGCACCGATAAGAGTAAAAGGATTTAGTTTGATTTGAACACTTCTGGCATTTGGACCACTTTCAATCATAATATCTATTCGGTAGTCTTCCATGGCTGAATAAAGATATTCTTCTATTACGGGACTGAGGCGATGTATTTCATCAATAAACAGCACATCGTTGTCTTCGAGGTTGGTTAGCAACCCTGCCAGGTCGCCCGGTTTGTCCAAAACAGGCCCGGAGGTTAGTTTAATTCCAACATTCATTTCATTAGCTATGATATGTGCTAATGTTGTTTTCCCAAGTCCGGGTGGTCCGTGCAACAATACATGGTCAAGTGCTTCATTTCGCTGATTGGCAGCTTTAACAAAAACGTTAAGATTTTCTACAACTTGCTTCTGACCGGTAAAATCACCAAAATTATCCGGACGAAGAGTTACTTCAAACTCTTTTTCTTCCGGTGTTAAATTATTTGCTGTTGGATCAAGATTATCGTTCATTTATAAAAGCCATTTCAAAAAAATATATCGCAAATCTTAGCAAAGTTACTAAAAAACAAATAGAATTACGTTTTTTTTGATTTTAAAGTGTCTTATGTGTTTTTAGAATTTTGTGTTTTTGATGCTTTATTAGTAATTCTGTTCAAATAAGAATTAAAAAAATCACTATCTTGATTCTTTTCAAAAGGAAACAAAAAGTCATCTCTGACAGGTTGGTTAGTGGTATTGATATGCTCATTAATACTTTTTTCTAACAGTTGCTTTTTTAAGCCTTCTACATTGTTATTTAAGGCATTTTGGCTGTCTAATTCTATAAAAAAAGAAAAAATCAGCAATGCGGAAATAATATATTTTGTCATTGTAGTTATCTCAATTAATTTTTAGTTAGCAGTAAAGCTTATGCAAATTTATAAAATATTTTTTATTTTCATTTTAGAAAAGTATTATATTTGTACCCTGAAAAATGAAATATTCATGCTTAAAGGACTTAGAGTATGGGGTTTTATTAAATAAAAACATAAGAAATCATATTTTTATATAATGAGCTATAATATTAAAAATAACATTTGGTGGTGGCTTAAGTTTAATCTGAAAGGATTCAGATAGAGGTCGCCTGTAGTGTATTTTTAATAAAAAATTATAAAAGGGGAAGCCTGCTGAATCCAGCAGGCTTCCCCTTTTATAATTTATTTAAAAGTAATTACAAATAATTATAAAACAACTTTATTAAAATGGAATATAACATTAAAACAAATTACGAAAAAACGCTTAGTGATACTTATACACCGGTGGAACTTTATTTAAAGATTCGTGATAAGTTTCCGGAAAGCTTTTTACTTGAAAGCTCCGACCATAAGAGTAAAGAGAATAGCTATTCATACTTATGCTTTAACCCGATAGCTTCATTTTTAGTTGAAAATAATAAAACAAAAATTACTTATCCGGACAGTAAAGAACAAGTGTTAAATACCAATGAAATTGACGTTTCCGATAAGCTATATAATTTTTGTAATAGCTTTAAGACAAAAGATTTAAACCTTGGGTTTGTCGCAAATGGAATATTCGGATATGTGTCTTACGATGCAATACCTTTGTTTGAAAATATAAAATTTAAGCAAACTAATACTGATATACCACTGGTTCAGTATCATGTTTTTAAATATATAATTGCTATTAATCATTTTAATAATGAATTATATATTATTGAAAACCTTTTTAATGATGAGGACTCGGAATTAGATTTTATAAAGGATATAATTGCCAATCGTTCTTTTCCAACTTTTAAGTTTAGAACAGAAGGAGAAGAGACATCAAACTTAAGTGATACAAAGTTTTTATCAATTATAAAAAAAGGGATTGAGCATTGTAATTTAGGAAATTTGATACAAGTAGTTATGTCAAGGTCTTTTAAAAGACGATTTAAAGGGGATGAATTTAATGTTTATCGTGCTTTGCGATCAATAAACCCTTCATCTTATTTATTTTTTTATGATTATGGAAATTTTAAGCTTTTTGGCTCTTCCCCTGAAGCTCAGCTGAAAATTGCCGAAAATGAAGCAGTTATTAATCCTATAGCCGGAACATTCAAGCGAACAGGAGATATTGAAAAAGATAAGCAACTTGCCGAAAAGCTTTTGAAAGACCCTAAAGAAATTGCAGAGCATATTATGCTTGTTGATCTGGCAAGAAATGACCTTAGTAAGTCGGGGAAAAATGTAGTTGTTGATAAGTTTAAGCAAGTTGAATATTATTCGCATGTTATTCATTTGGTATCAAAAGTAAAGGCTAATCTTAAGAAAGGTTATAATCCGATAAAGATACTTGCTGAGACATATCCTGCCGGGACTCTTTCCGGAGCACCAAAATACAAAGCTATGGAAATAATTGATGAAAATGAGCCTGATAACAGAGGGATATATGGTGGGGCAATAGGATTTATCGGTTTTAACGGGGAACTGAATCACGCAATTTTTATAAGGTCATTCATTAGTAAAAATAATGAGTTAAAATACCAAGCAGGTTGCGGAATTGTTTCTAAATCAATACCTGAAAATGAATTAAATGAAGTAAATAATAAATTATCGGCTTTAAGAAAAGCTGTTGAATTGGCAAAAACAATTTAATTATGAAAGAAATTCTTGAACATTTGTATCAGTACAAATCATTTAGCAAAGATGAAGCAAAAGTAATTTTAACTGATATAGCTTCCGGAAAATATAATCACTATCAAATTGCTTCATTTTTAACTGCTTTTATAATGCGCAGTATTTCTCTGGAAGAGCTAAAAGGTTTTCGTGAAGCTCTGTTGGAATTATCTGCCGGCATAGATCTTTCTCCTTATGAAGCCATTGATTTATGCGGTTCGGGAGGTGATGGTAAAAACACGTTTAATATTTCTACATTAGCTTCTTTCGTTACTGCCGGTGCCGGCATACCTGTCGCAAAGCACGGAAATTACGGGGTGTCATCAGTATCCGGATCTTCAAATGTATTGGAGCACCTGGGAGTAAAATTTCAAACAGAAGAAAAAAAACTGAAACAACAAATGGATGAAGCAAATATTTGCTTTATGCATGCCCCGTTTTTTCATCCGGCTTTGAAAGAAGTCGCTCCGGTTAGAAAACAATTGGGCGTTAAAACGTTTTTTAATATGCTGGGACCACTTGTAAACCCAGCTAACCCTAAAAAACAACTGACAGGTGTTTTTAATCTTGAGCTGGGAAGAATATATAATTATTTGTTCCAGGATACGGATACTGATTACTCAATTGTGTATGCACTAGATGGTTTTGATGAAATATCATTAACCGGCAATTCTAAAATATTTTCCCGAGATAAAGAAATTGTTGTTTCTCCTGATTATTTCGGCTTTGAAAAAGTTAACTATGAAGATATACATGGAGGCAGTACAAAGGAACAAAGTGCTGAAATATTTGATAAAATTATTAAAGGTAAAGGAAATCAAAGTCAAAATAATGTTGTAATAGCTAACGCAGCTATTGCAATAAAAACTTATAATAATAAACTTGACATCGGTAATTGTTTGGAAATGGCAAAAGATTCACTATATGGACTTAAAGCATTAAATTCGTTTAACACATTAAAAAATTTATCATGACAATATTAGAAAAGATTAAAGAGCATAAAATCAAGGAAATAATTGAGAAAAAGGAGCTTTATCCTGTAAAACTACTTGAAAGATCAGTTTATTTTAACACTGAGTGTGTTTCTCTAAAAAAATATATAAAAGACCCTGAACGAAGTGGTATTATTGCGGAATTCAAACGTAAATCGCCTTCAAAAGGGTTTATTAATAAATATGCTGATGTTGAAAGTATAAGTATTGGATATATGCAGGCAGGCGCTTCAGCATTGTCTATAATCACTGATGAGTATTTTTTTGGAGCTAAAAAAAGTGATATTGAAATAGCTAGAAAATTTAACTATTGCCCGATATTACGAAAAGACTTTATAATTGATGATTATCAGGTAATTGAAGCAAAATCAAAAGGTGCTGACACAATTTTGTTAATAGCTAAAATGTTAAAACCTACTGAAATAAAAGGCTTGGCGAAACTTGCAAAAAACTTGGGAATGGAAATATTATTAGAAATTCATGAGAAAGAAGAATTGGATGATATTTGCATAGAAGATGTTGATATTGTGGGAGTTAATAATCGCAGCTTAAATACTTTCGATGTTGATATTCAAAAAAGTATTGAGTTGAGCAGTTTTATGCCGGAAAATATTATAAAAATAGCTGAAAGTGGTATAGAATCGGCAGAAAATATAAAACTGCTTAAAGAAAACGGCTTTGATGGATTTTTGATAGGAGAGTACTTTATGAAGCATAGTGATCCTGCTGAAAAATGCAAGGAACTGGTGAAGCAGATTTCAAAATTATCAACAGAGTATAAAATATGAATCTGTCAAGAAAAAAGTTTCACGCAAAGTGCGCTAAATATTTGATTACAAAAGTTCGCAAAGTTTGTAATTCTAAATTAGCAAATTATATAGTATGAATTTTATGATAGACGATTTTATAGTCGCTTTGTGGTTTTCCCATAAATTATATTTTGCGTGATTAGTGGAAACAATAAAAAAATCTAAAATGTAAGTTATTTAAAAAGATTGCAAAAAACCAATTTATATGAACATTAAAATTTGCGGATTAAGAGAGAGTAAAAATATTAAACAAATTGCTGCATTAAAACCAGACTTTTTAGGTTTTATTTTTTATGAAAAATCAAAAAGAGTTGTAAAAAAACTCGATAAATCAATATTAAAATATTTGCCTGATAGCATCAAAACGGTTGCTGTTTTTGTAAATCAAGATTTGGAAGAAGTTACAGAAATAATGAATTATTATGGATTTGATTATGCTCAAATTCATGGAAACGAAAGTCCTGAATACTGTAAGAGTCTTTTTTTAGAAAATATCAAAATTATTAAAGCTTTTGGTATTGATGAATCATTTGACTTTTATAAGTTAAATGAATATAAAGATTTTTGCGAATTTTTTCTGTTTGATACGAAAGATATTAATTATGGAGGCTCAGGGAAAACCTTCAATTGGGAAATTTTAAACAAATATAATATTCAAAAACCCTTTTTCTTAAGCGGAGGAATTGGATTAGATAACATTGATAAAGTATTAAAATTTAAACATCCTATGCTTTCGGGTATTGATTTAAACAGCAAACTGGAAACGTCTTATGGATACAAATCAAAAGAGAAAACAAATAAAATAATTAAAATTATACATATGAAATATATTGAACCGGACAACAACGGATATTATGGTGAATATGGAGGCGCATTTATTCCTGAAATGCTTTATCCCAACGTTAAAGAACTGCAGGATAATTATTTGGAAATTATTAATTCAGAAAACTTTGTTAGTGAATATGCCTCTTTGTTAAATGATTATGCAGGAAGACCAACTCCTTTGTTTTATTCTGAAAGTTTGTCAAAAAAATATTCTGCAAATATTTTTATAAAAAGAGAAGACCTTAATCATACAGGTTCTCATAAGCTAAATAATACACTGGGGCAGGTATTGCTTGCAAAGAAACTTAACAAAAAAAGAGTTATTGCAGAAACCGGAGCAGGACAACATGGTGTTGCAACTGCTACTGCATGTGCTTTAGCTGAAATTTCTTGCACTATTTATATGGGTGAAAAGGATATTAAAAGACAAGCTAACAATGTTGATCGTATGAAGTTACTTGGAGCTGAAATTGTAGCTGCAGATGGTGGCAGTAAATCATTAAAAGATGCTATTAACCATGCTATCAGAGAATGGATAAACAATCCTGTTGATACCTATTATTTATTAGGTTCTATAGTTGGTCCTCATCCTTACCCAGATATGGTCACTCGTTTTCAGTCTGTTATCAGCAGAGAAATCAAGCAGCAACTTAAAACAAAAACAGGCAGTGAAGATCCGGATTATGTTATTGCCTGCATTGGAGGAGGAAGCAACGCTATTGGGGCATTTTATCATTTTATTAACAATGAAAAAACGAAGTTAATTGCTGTCGAAGCAGGAGGAAAGGGAGTAAATTCCGGAAAAACAGCTGCTAGTATCACTCTTGGCAAAAAAGGGATTATTCATGGAAGCAAAACTTATCTTATGCAAACTGAAGATGGACAAATAGTTGAGCCTCACTCTGTTTCTGCCGGCTTAGATTATCCCGGAATAGGACCGGCTCACGCATACCTCTATGATACAAATAGTATAGAGGTTACTAGTGTTGTTGATAAAGAAGCATTAGATGCAGCTTTTGACTTTTCTAAAAAAGAAGGGATTATCCCTGCTCTCGAATCAGCTCATGCTTTAGCATATTTAAATAAAATGAAGTTTAAAAAAAATGATGTGGTAGTAGTTAATCTTTCGGGTAGAGGTGAAAAAGATATGGAAATTTATCAGGAGTATTTGAAGGATAATAATTGTAAAAATTAAAATTATGGAAAATAGAATAACAAAACTTTTTAAAAGAAAAAATAAGGATATACTTTCTGTATATTTTACAGCAGGTTATCCATCGCTTAATGATACGGTTGATATTATTGATTATTTATCAAAAGCCGGAGTTGATATCATAGAAGTCGGGTTCCCTTTTTCAGATCCTTTAGCTGATGGCCCGGTTATTCAAGAAAGTAGCAAAAAAGCTATTGAGAATGGGATGACACTAAAAGTGCTTTTTGAACAATTAAAAGATATAAGAAAAATAACCGAAGTCCCTCTTGTGTTAATGGGTTATCATAATGTCGTTTTGCAATACGGAGAGCAAGAATTTGCTGAAATCTGTAGCCAAATAGGAATTGATGGTGCAATTATTCCTGATATGCCAATAGAGTATTACAATGATAGAGTTAAAAAATATTTTTTAAAATCAAATCTTTCTAAAATATTTCTGATAACTCCTCAAACTTCTGATAAAAGAGCTGAATTGATTGATAAGCAAAGCAATGGCTTCTTGTATATGGTCTCTTCTGATAGCGTCACAGGGGCAAACAAAAGTATAAGTGACAGAACTTCATATTTTAAAAGAATTAATGATTTGAATTTACAAAACCCAAGGTTAACAGGATTTGGCATTTATAATAAAGAGACATTTGATAGTGCTTGCAAGTACAGCAGCGGAGCAATTATTGGAAGTGCTTTTATTAAAAATTTAGCAGAAAACAGTCTATCATTTGAAAATGTTCAAAAATTTATAAAAAGTATTAAACCATGATTATACAATTAGATAGTAAAATCTCTAAAAAAGACAGGGAAAAGTTAAATGATATTTTAACTGAAAACAATGTTAAAACTTCTGAAATTTCAACTCAGTTTAATGACTATATAGTTGGTATAGTATCAAAAGATGTTGATATCCGGCTGATAGGTAATATTGAGGGAGTAAAAGATGTTCATAGAGTAACTGACCCTTACAAGTTTGTGTCGAAGAAATGGAAGGTTAATCCAACTGTCATAGATATTGGAGATGGAGTTACTGTTGGCTCAAACGGCTTTACCTTAATGGCGGGGCCTTGCTCAATTGAAAGCGAAGAGCAGGTTGAAAAAACCGTCAAACAACTATTAAAGCATAATATTAAAATTATGAGAGGAGGGGTGTTTAAGCCCAGAAGTTCGCCGTATGCTTTTAGAGGTTTAGGAATAGAAGGTTTAAAAATGTTTTACTCTGTTTGTAAAGCAAATAATATTAAGATAATAACAGAGGTTATGCAGGTTTCCCAAATTGAGCAAATGGTTGATTATGTGGATATTTTTCAGGTTGGGGCAAGAAATACGCAAAATTTTAATTTGCTTGATGCACTTGGCAAAGTTGATAAACCGGTTATGTTAAAAAGAGGTATTTCCGGGTCAATTAGTGAATTGTTGCAGTCGGCAGAGTATGTGTTTTATGCAGGAAATGAAAAAATTATATTGTGTGAAAGAGGAATGAGAACTTTTGAAAAAGCATACAGAAACACTTTTGATATTAACGCAATTCCGGTTTTGAAAGAAAAAAGCCATTTGCCTGTAATTGCAGACCCATCTCACGGAATTGGAATTCGTCAACATGTGGATAAAATAACACTCGCAGCACTTGTCGCAGGAGCAGATGGAGCAATTGTTGAAATTCATAATGAGCCGGAAACAGCTCTTTCTGACGGACAACAATCTCTTAATTTTGAAGAATTTGATATTCTTATGAATAAAATCAAAAAATTACCGGCAGTATAAATAAAAATTGGGTAGCATCCAATTTAGTGTGTCTGAGGCAAGGTTCTCAACAAATTAACAATAAGTGTAATTATTTTTTTCAAAGTTTTGACAAAATTAAAAATCTCAACAATTCTAAATATGTTTAATTTTTGCAAATTTATACACTTTAGTGAATAAATTTAATGAAATTTATGCATATTCCTGTTTTTTGCATTGGGTCACCCACCCACTTTTAAATTTTCATATACTAATTATTTTTTGTTGCCACGAATGCACGAATAATGTTAAATAAAAATGTTTACCATATAAGATGACTTAGTTCCTTTCTACTTATAGTCCCACGCGAAACCCGCAAAGAAAATACACGCAAAGCCCGCAAAAGAAAAGCATACGGGAAGCTCGCAAAAGAAAAAAACAAACAACTATTATAGAATTTCCACTTTTGGCATAAATATTCTGTGGTTAAGTTTTATAAGAGCAATTAGCAAACTAAACCCTTTGCGAACTTTAGCATTTAATCATTTCGCGATCTTTGGTACGCCATGAGGCGTGCGTTTATTTATATAATTAAAAACCCTGTAGTATGAAAGGACTATACAAGGCAATTTGTCGTTCACCTTGAAGCAGTCATGAGGTGCGTGGAGGAAACAAAGCGTGCTAAGTTCATGATAAGCGACTATATAAGCCGTAACAGCAGTGAACCCAGTTAGGCTTCGTTACGCTATTTTGCAGTGGTCAGTCTCCCAAAGAGGATGAAACCTGAAACAAACCGGGAAGCAACGACAATATGCACCGGTATGGCTGCACGGAGTAGGATGGGATGGCGTGTATAGTAAGGGTTGCGCATGAACCCCGTAGGAAGAATTTCCAACGGGGTGAACATGGGAAGCCCTAACAGTATGACAAGACCAAGTCATAGCTGAGGGTGGCGGAGATGCTCGTAGTACTGATGATACCTAAGACAACA
>PWLF01000276.1 GCA_003559475.1 Bacteroidales bacterium | reverse complement strand
TGTTTACTTTTGTCCATAGTAGTTGGTTTGTGGTAAAACAAAACTACAAAAATAAAGAGAATGGAAGATCTTAGGGTCTTCCTTCTCTAATTTTTTTAATTTTTTTTATCGGACAATAGTGGGTTTTTTAATAAAAGAGGAAATTATTGTGCAGAAAACGGCTATTCCGCTTAGCATAAATTCAGTCAGCAGTCAGCAGTACGCGAACTGCCGACTAGAACAAAGCGTCCTCATGCTCTGTGATAAGTCAAGAATTACTACCAAAGGTGGTTAAAACCGCTCCCGGCCTATTGTGAAGAGCAAAACGAAACGATGATGGATGTAATAAAAAATTGATTGTAAGACGTGATGTAGAGACGCAAAATTTTGCGTCTCTACGGGAACAATTGAACCCACCAAATAAATACGCAAACCTTATTACCATAATAACTCTTAATATTTTCAAATTCATGAATATTAAACTTTTATTAAAAATAGTTTGTTATTTTTGTTTGTAAAATTAAAAGCACTAAATTTTCTAACTAAAAATTTTTATAAAATGAAAAACAAATTATTACTAGCTACATTAATTTTTGCATATTCATTAACAAGCTTTGGTCAGGTATCAATCAGTGTTGAAGACAGGAGTGCTCATCCTGCTGCTGCTCTTGATGTTTTTTCAACGGAAAAAGGTCTTCTTCTTCCCAGGATGACAGAGGATCAGAGAGATGAAATTAGTAATATAGAAGAAACCGTAGATGGTGTTGATGCAGAATTTTTAATGATTGTAAACACAGATAGTAAATGTGTAGAGATTTGGGTTGATGGTTACTGGCAGGAATTGTGGTGTTCTGAATTAGGCCCGGTTGAAAATCCATGTGAAGGAGTAACTCCTCCTGATGGTTTTGGTATAGTTGAAAGCGCAGGGTATTGCTGGTTGGATAGAAATCTTGGTGCAATTGGAATTCCGGAAACAAAAGATGACCCTGATGGATTTGGATATTCATTTCAGTGGGGAAGAGCAGCTGATGGACATCAAGTTAGAACCAGTGGTACAACAACTACACAAAGTACAACTGTAAACCCTCCTCATTCGGATTTTATCATAGGGGAAGCACAATGGCACACTCCTTTTGATGAAACTTTATGGCAAGGTGAAAGTGGAACTAATAACCCATGCCCAAACGGCTGGAGACTGCCTACACAAGATGAAATGGAAGCTGAACAAGAAACCTGGTGTTCTGACCCCGACCCGGTTCAGTGTAACAGTGACGATGCTTTTGGCTCACCTCTTAAATGGACAACAAACTGTAGTAGAAGACCCGATAATGGAGAGATTGATAAATGTGATAGAGGGTGGTATTGGTTAAGTGATGTTATAGATGGCGACAGACCTTCTTATCTTTGTTTACTTGATACATGGAGCTCGATAACACGAGCTGCGGCTAGTGCCAGAGGTTATGCTGTAAGATGTATCGCTGACTAATTAGTAATAATTAAAATATAGAATTACTAAAACACTAAGTAGTTACTAAAAATATTTAAAAAGTATTAAAAAATGAAAACAAAAAAACTTGCACTTTGCTTATTAACGATTATTTATTCATTATCATGCTATACGCAAAATAGAGTTGTAATTAGCGACAAAGAAGGTCAAGAACCTCATTCATCAGCTGTTTTAGAATTGATTTCCGATGATAAAGGGTTTTTGCTTCCGCGAATGGATACTGATAACAGGGATGCTATAACTGAACCTACAAATTCTTTGATGATTTTTAATAAAGAAAAAGAATGTGTTGAGATTTGGGTTGACGGTTCCTGGCACGAATTATGGTGCTCTGATTTAGGAGCAGATGAAAATCCATGTGAAGGAGTAACACCTCCTGATGGTTTTGGTATAGTTGAAAGCGCCGGGCATTGCTGGTTAGATAGAAATCTTGGTGCAGAACAAGTTTGTGATAGTAGTAATGATCATTTATGTTATGGTTATTTGTTTCAGTGGGGAAGAGATGCTGACGGACATCAGGTAATAACTTGGACAGACTCAAATACAGGAGAAGGGGGAGACACAGAAGTAGGTCCTGTTGGTAGTTATACTCCCGGAGATAGATTTGTAACAACTGATACTGCTCCCAGGGATTGGCATGAAGATGGTGAAGGCGATAGTAGATGGAACGCTGATCCAATAGTGAATAATCCTTGTCCTGATGGCTGGCGTGTTCCTACAGAATTTGAATGGCAGGATGAATGGGAATCTTGGGATTTTAGTCTTTTTGATCCGGGAGAAAGCCCTATAATTGCAGCTTTTGAATCACCTCTTAAATTGCCTGCTAGCGGTAAACGTAGCTATAGCAATGGCACGATTTATCATGCAGGTGAACGTGGCTTATATTGGACCAGTAATGCTAACTCAAATAACTCCAGGGGTTTGTGGTTTTGGGATAATACCATGACTCCTGCCAGCACATACAGAGGTAACGGATATGCTGTGCGGTGTATTAAGGATTAATAATATAAAATACATATTAAAATATCTTAAAACCAACAAAAAAAGATGAAAAATTTTTAGTTTTTTCATCTTTTTTTGGATAAAATATTAACTCCACTCAAAGAAAATTTTCCGCAATTAGTTTTTTGCTCTAAATGGTGCTTGCTTCTCAATGTGCCTACATGTCGAATAATTACGGATAAGGTATAATTCTCTGCAACCATAATAAAATGGGAGGTCACACTGCATTTATAATTATAATTTGAGATAGAATGATTTTTAAATCATTCTATCTTCTCATATGAATACTGCAGAATTTATGCTTAAATTTGTATTTGACATTATAAATATTGTATTCTAAATTTTGATTCTTTAAAAAAATGAAAATTATTTTACTTATTAATTGTTTTATTCTTTTTTCTATTTTGAGTTTCTCTCAAAATAATAGAATAGTTATAAGTGATAATGTGAATGAAGAGGGCGACAAGTCAGCAATTTTAGATATAATATCTGAAAATAAAGGGTTTTTAGTTCCTAGAATTACAAGTGGCTCCAGAGATAATATTAATGATCCGGCTGAATCTTTAATTATATATAACAGAGATTCTAATTGTTTTGAAATATATGTTGACGGTAGTTGGAATTCTATTTGGTGTTATACATTTGATTTTGATTGTGGGGAAAAGTGGTATCATGGTGGTTATAGATATAATACTGTTAAAATTGGCAATCAATGTTGGTTTGCAGAAAACTTAAGATATGATAACGGTTGCAGTAATAGTAATTATAGTGAAGGCGATTTTTGCGCATTTAATGAAGATGATATTGAAGAATCTCATGGTCTGTTATATCAATGGGATGCAGCTATGAATGGAAGTAATGAAGAAGGAGCGCAAGGGCTTTGTCCTCCAGGATGGAGAATCCCAAGTCATGATGACTGGACAGAATTGGAAATTTATATATGTGAAGACTATGGAAATATTGATTGTACCACTGAATTTCCTTATGACTTATCAACAGAAGGGATAATGGGATCAAATGAGGGGGATTTATTAAAAATTAATGATGATACGTTTTGTGATGATGGCCCATGCAATGATTTATATGGATTTTCTGCAAAGCCCGCAGGAATGTTTATCCCGCAAGGGAGCCATTGGTACTTCGGATATTATGGACTGTTTTGGACGTCAACAGAAGCTGAAGTGCCTGAACCACAAGCATGGAGACGTTATTTAAGCTGGACTTTTACCGGCATAAGCAGAATGTTTAGTGAATCAACAGGAGATAATAAATTAAGAGGCTACTCTGTAAGATGTTTGAAAAACAATAAATAATATTATAAAGTATTTTTAAATTTAAAATTAAAATAATTATGAAGAAACAAATTATAATTTTTGTTTTCATTATTTGTCCGCTAATGTCTTATTCTCAAAACAGAATAGCTATAAGTGATAACGGAACCCAAGAAGCTCATCCTTCGGCAATACTTGAACTTATATCCGATGACAAAGGCATGTTAATACCTCGTATGGATACAGATATGAGAAATAATATTAGTAATCCTGCAGAATCATTAATTATTTTTAACACTGAAACCAATTGTATTGAAATATATGTAAATGGCGAGTGGAATGATTTTTGGTGTCATATTCCTCCTGAATGTGAGTTAGAAGGACAAGATGTTACTTTTAACTATAGAGGTAGCGATGTAACTTATAAAGTGGTTGGAGGGCATAACGGAACTTGTTGGCTAGACAGAAACCTTGGTGCATCAACAGAAACAGACCCGATAGATTATACCGGTTATGATGATGAAGATGCTTATGGCGATTTATTTCAATGGGGAAGACTAGATGATGGGCATCAAAACAGAGAATCATGTACTTTAGAAGAACTTTCTAATTCTAATAATCCCGGTCATTCTTGTTTTATTACTGTTGGTTTTGATTTTGCTGAAGCTTTTCCCTATGATTGGCGTGATCCTCAAAATAATGGATTGTGGCAAGGAGTAGATGGAATTAACAACCCATGCCCTGATGGTTGGAGATTGCCTACAATGCAAGAATGGGAGAATGAAATTAACAGTTGGGATAATAAAGATCATGAAGGTGCATTTGATTCATCATTACGATTAAGTTTAGCCGGTGGAAGACTTGATGAAGATGGGGGAGAATTCTTTCCCGGGAGTTTTGCTTCTTACTGGTCAAGCGATATTGATGAACATCTTGCTGTTAACCTTAATCTAAGCGACGCCGCTGATGCTGACATAGGCAGTTATAATCGCGCATCCGGCGGATCGGTTAGGTGTATAAAAAATTAATATTTAAGAACTCAACTTATTTATATAAAAATTCTTATTGTGTAACTAAAAATATAAAAATTATGAAAAATTCAAAAACAATTCTTTTAGTTTTATTAATGCTAGGATATGCACTAACCACGCACTCACAATTATCAATTAGCCCGGAAGGGGACGACCCTCATCCTGCTGCTATTATTGATTTAATTTCAAATGATAAGGGAATCTTAATTCCTCGTATTGAAGATACTGATGCGAGAGACCTTATAGATGTTGATGAAAAAGCGTTGTCTCTTTTGATTTTTAACAAAGAAAAAAATTGCTTTGAAACGTATATTGGAGGTATGTGGCATGAGTTTTGGTGTTTGCCGAGTCCTGTATATTGTGATGGACCAACAGAAGTAGTGGAAGTAACTTCCCCTTATACAGGAATGGTTTGGATGGATAGAAACCTAGGAGCATCTGATGTAGCACAAAGTGATGATTGTGAAGACGGTCGCGGAGACCTTTATCAATGGGGAAGATGGAAAGATGGTCATCAATGTAGAGACGCTGAGACAATTGAAGATCAAGATGGTGACCCAAAAGATTCAAATCGCCCCGGGCATGATAAATTTATTCATGGTGATGGAAGAAATCCTGATAATGATTGGCGTAATCCAAAAAATGATGATTTATGGCAAGGAGTAGATGGAATTAATAACCCATGCCCGGCAGGATTTAGAATTCCTACTATCAGCGAATGGGAAGATGAAAGAGCCGGATTTGGAACTTCTTATCAAAATGGTTTCGCCTCTTTTTTAAAACTTACTATAACAAACGAAAGGAGCAATATAAATGGAACTATTTTAGGCTCAACAGCATCTCATCAATCAAGCACTGTTGATGGTACTGATGTGAGAAGAGCTATTTTTGAAAATGGTTGGGGATATTTACATTCTGGTAATAGAACACAAGGAAGTGCCGTAAGATGCATAAAGGATGACCCTGCTGACTATTGTGGTGATGAGCCGACAACTTTAAATACCATTGGGCCCATAGGCGCGAAAATGTGGATGGACAGAAATCTGGGAGCATCAAGAGTTGCCCAAAATCCATACGATACTGAAGGTAGAGGTTATTTATTCCAGTGGGGTAGATTTAAAGACGGTCATCAGTGCAGAGATTCAGATACTCATTCTGTTAATGATGATGACCACCCTGTAGAATCTGACCACCCACCACATGGAAAATTTATAATCGGGGATGCTTTAGATGCTAACGATGACTGGAGAGATGGCGGAAATGCTGATTTATGGGACGGTGATGGAGGAACAAATGATCCTTGCCCTGATGGATATAGAATTCCCACAATAAGCGAATGGGAAAATGCTGTTGGAGCTCTTAGTATTTGGGATATGGATTGCGATGGTGATGGGATGGGGGAAGGTGACTGCTTAGATTGGCTTGTACACAGTCATGCTCTAACTTTGCCAACTACAGGATATAGAGACCATACTAATGGGTCAATTGAAAGTTTAGATTGGGAAGGGTATTATTGGGCAACAGATGATGATGGTGATGAAAGAATGATTTTTTGGTTTTATAACGAAATGACATTTGTTGACCAATCTCGTGTAGCCGGTATGGGTGCAGCCGTTAGATGTATTGAAGATTAAATAAATTTTATATTCAAAACATGATAAAAATATTTAAATTTATTATTCTTTCATTTATTTCTATATCTATTTATTCACAGAACAGTATAGTTATAAGTGATAAACCCGGGCAATCATCAGATCCATCTGCAATATTAGAGATGATATCTGATGACAAGGGGTTGTTATTACCACGAATGGAAACATCTAATAGAAATAATATACAACAGCCTGCTGAATCTTTGATAATTTTTAATACTAAAACTAAATGTGTTGAGATTTATTTAGGGGAAAAATGGCAGGAAATATGGTGTATGCCGCCTTTTAATTGCGGGGATAGTATAGCTTTTGAATATCCCTCAGGCACTGGTGAATACGTGACATACGGCACACTTTCTAAAGTATATAATGAAGGCGAAGTAAATGAGGTTACTCATTGTTGGATGGACAGAAACTTAGGAGCTCAAAGAGTTGCAGAAGCTCCAAATGATAATCAGTCTTATGGTGATTCATTTCAGTGGGGACGATTAGATGACGGGCATCAGAGCAGAACATCTGAAACTACAACTGACTTAGCAGAATCTGATATTCCCGGACATCCTTATTTTATTTTAAATCCGGGAGATTGGAGAGAGGATAAGAATTTTAACAGATGGGCTATTGGCGAAAACGACCCCTGCCCTTATGGATGGAGAGTCCCCTCGAAAGAAGAGTATGAAATTGAATTATCAAGTTGGGAGTCTAGTGATGGAGATGGTGGGTTTGAATCAGTATTAAAATTTCCATTCACGGGTATTAGAAATAATTCTAATGGGTTATTCCCCGGTCATCTTATGTCATTTGGGTATTATTGGACAAGCAATACAGCTGGTGATGAAGACAATGCAACCGGTATGATATTTGGTGAAACAATTGCAAATATTAACACTGGTTATCGTGGTCGCGGGAAAGCTGTTAGATGTATTTTAGATTGAAAAATAAAAATATTTTATACTTGCACTTTTTCCTATAATTAAATATTAAAACTAAAAACAAATAAATATGAAAACAAAAGAAATAAAATTTAAATTGGTTATTACTTTTTTATTAGTATTCTCACTTACTTCTTATTCACAAGTATCTATAAGTGATTTACCTGATAAAGAAGCAGATCCTTCTGCTGTTTTAGATTTGTTTTCTGAGGGTAAAGGTTTTTTACTCCCCAGAATCGATGACACTGAAGCCAGAGATGCTATAGCCGTTGACAGCGAAGCAGAATCTCTAATGATTTTTAATAAAGAAACAAAATGCTTTGAAGTATTTATTGCTGATGATTGGCATGAATTATGGTGTGCTGATTATGAAGCACCTGAATGCGGTGAAGATATTGAGTTTGAATATCCTGCAGGAAGTGGTGTGTCTGTAACATATGGAACAGTTGAAGGTCAAAATGGTTCATGTTGGATGGATCGTAATTTAGGTGCAGATAGAGTTGCAGAATCTTCTACAGATTATGAAGCTTATGGAGATTTATTTCAATGGGGACGGTTAGATGATGGGCATCAGCTAATTGAATGGACAAATTCCACTTCCGGAAGTTCGGTACATGGTGCGACCGGAGATCTATCTAACAGTGACGTCCCCGGTCATAATGATTTTATTGGAAATTCAGAAAGCCCTTTTGATTGGCGGGTACCTCAAAATCATGAATTATGGCAAGATGATAACGGAAGCATACTTAACAATCCATGCCCTGATGGTTGGCGTGTTCCAACACAACAAGAATGGGAATCAGAAATAGATGAGGGAAATTGGAACAATGCTGAAGATGCTTTTAATTCATCACTTAAATTAACCAAAGCCGGTCGTCGCATGTTTGGAAATGCGAATCTTTTTAATACAGGAGTTGACGGGTGGTATTGGTCAAACTCAATAGGTGCAATAATCAATATTCGTTCAAAGTATCTACTAATAGACGATAGCGAGGCTTCTTCTAATGAAGAACATAGAAGAGCTTATGGAGCCTCCGTTAGATGTATTAAAAATTAATTATTATGAAATATTATAATTTAAAATATTTAATTATTGCTGTTATTTTATTTTGCTCACTTAACAAATATTCACAAGTATCTATAAGTGATATGGAAGAACAACAAGCAAATTCATCAGCTGTTTTAGATTTAATTTCCGATGATAAAGGGTTTTTGCTTCCGCGAATGGATACTGATAACAGGGATGCTATAACTGAACCTGCGAATTCTTTGATGATTTTTAATAATGAAAAAAAATGCATTGAAGTTTGGGTGGAAGGTTGGCAAGAGTTATGGTGCTATGAAGACGAGTCAGATAAAATATGTGGTAATAATATCACATTTGAATATCCTAAAGGGAGCGGAAATAATGTGATTTATGGCACTGTAGAAAGCTCTATAACAGGAGAATGTTGGTTAGATAGAAACTTAGGGTCAATATCTTATGATGAAGGAAATAATAATACTTATGAACCCTCATCAAATTCCGATTATAATTTTTATGGAGATTTATTTCAATGGGGGCGATTAGATGATGGGCACCAGGTTATAAATTGGACTGACTCAGAGAGTGGAACCCCTAATACAGGAACTACTGAAGATTTGTCAACCACAAATGTCCCGGGACATGATTTATTTATCACAACTGATATTGTATCAGGATCTCCTTTTGACTGGATTACTCCTCAAAATGATGATCTGTGGAATGAAGATAATGGAGAAATACTAAACAACCCATGTCCTGAAGGATGGCGTGTTCCAACATTGCAAGAGTGGCAAGCAGAATCTAATAGCTGGGGAAATAAGCATGATGCTTTTGATTCTGATCTAATGCTAACAATAGCCGGTCGCCGAAATAATCTAAATGGTTCGCTCAGCGATACCGGGACCAAAGGTTACTATTGGTCAAACACCGTTCCTTCAGGGTCAGGAGCAAATGGATTAATGTTGGAAGAAGACGATGTCAATAATAGCGAAACAAGTAGTTATGCTCGCACTTTTGCGATGTCTATACGCTGCATTAAACAAAACAATAATAAATGATAATTTAAATTAAACAATATAACAATGCAAGAATGTCTTTATGATAATTTAGTATAGTAGTAATTTTTTGTTTGCATAATTTTAATTCGTTCTTTATTTTTTAATGTTTTCATAAAGACTTCTTGTATTGTTTAATTAAAAAACACCAACATCCAAAAAATCTAAAACCACTAATAATTATTTTCCCGCTTAATATTTTACCTCTTCCGCTTTAATGTTTAACCCTGCCACATATTAATTTATGCATTTTAAAGTATAATTGCAATTTAATATGGTTTTCACTATATACAATTATTTGTTCTTTATTTTCCGGAGAATCTGTAAATATTAAACAAACTCATATCTTTGATTAGTCCGGTATAATTTTTTATAAAAACTCTCCTGATAATTTCATAATTAAAAAAAATACATATATTTGCCATAAAACTTTAAAAAAAGTATATTAATATTTTTGACTATATTAAAGTTTGTTGGTTTTACCTTTATTCATTTAAATAAATGTATTCAAAAGTTGATATATTAAATTTCATAACAATTTTATTGCCGATAATTTTTGCAGGCTTATTGCTATTTGAAAATAAAAAAGAGAAGCGAGTGATGGGGTTTTTAATGATTAGCTTCTCGTTTTTTATTTTTTTAAATTCTACGTCTGTAAATAATATTATAAATATTTCTTCCGGTTTGAAATTTTTTTCCTTTGTTTTTTTATTTGCTATACCCCCTACATTTTATATTTATACCAGATTACTTATAAAAACAAAAAACAAACTAACCAAAAAACAAATTATTCATTATATACCCTGTTTGATAATATTAATAACACTATTAATACTAATACTTTTAAAAAAACTTGAACAACCGGGGTTTAATTTTTCTGAAATACGAGCTAAATTATTAAACATAAAAATTGTTATATATATAATACAGCTTTTTTTATATTCAACATTAATGGTAATATTACTAATACAACATAATAAAAATATTAAAAAGTTTTTCTCCTATAGCAATAAAAAAATCAACCTCACTTGGTTAAAAATATTTTTAGCTATTTACATTACATATTGGCTGGCTGATTTTTTAATACATCTTATTTATCAATATGATCCTCCTGATAGCATTCATATAGCATACTTGTTTCATACAATTTTTTTCTTTGTTTTCTTAGGATATTTTTCACTAAAGCAAGAGAGACTCTATGATGAAACAAAAATACTCCCGGAAAAATTAATAAAAGATATTGATATCACTTCTGAAAAAAAACAAGAAGAAAAAGGTACATTAAAAAAAGATATAAAGTCAACCCATATTTTTTCTCAATTGATTGATTTAGTAAAAAAAGAAGAATTATATAAAAACCCTGAACTTTCACTGTTTTATTTATCAAAAAAACTTGATATTAACACAACTTATTTATCTTACGCGATAAACAAAGAATCAAATACAAATTTTTGTGCTTTAATAAACAATCTTCGTATAGAAGAAGCAAAAAAACTTTTAATGAATAAAGATTTTGATAATTATACTGTAGAGGCTATTGCCAATGAAGTAGGTTTTAACCATAAACAAATTTTCAATTATTGGTTTAAGAAAAATACAGGGATAACTCCTTGGCAATATAAAAATAATAAAAAATATCATAAAAGTAAAAAATAACTTTGAAGAATATACAGTTAGAACAGACAAATAACGTAATTCCGAGAATACGGATTTCCTCTACAAATTAAGCACATTCATAAGCTATATAAAAAATGCTAACTCCACTTAAAGAAAATTTTACATAATATATTTTCCATAAATATTGCTTTATAATGAACATACCAAATTATAATTAAACTATATGATATTCATTTTCCGCTTTCTCATTATCTTTTTTGTACTGCGAAGGAGTTTTGCCGGTTAGTTTTTTGAACCACGAGTAAAAAGACGTATATGAGTGGAAGCCTACAATGGCTGAAAGTGAATCTAAAGTATATCTGTTTTTACGGTCAGCATCAAGTAATCTTTTTGCTTCATCTACACGGAATTGATTAATAAATGTGCAAAAATTAACTCCGGCTTCCTTGTTAAC
>PWLF01000129.1 GCA_003559475.1 Bacteroidales bacterium | reverse complement strand
CGGCACGTCTAAAATATCGCCTTTTTCAGGATTTGAAATAACAGGTGGCCGGTTATATTGATTTTCAGTATGTTGCGTGGATAGTATTCTGAAAAAATACGGATAACAAAAAAGCAGTATGACAATCAATTATAGTGAGGCTTCTTGTTTTTCAAGGATATTCTTGTAATGTTTATACCTTTCAAGTATTTCATGCACATAATTATAAGGTTCGCTTCCTCGTGCATATCCAAACTCAACAACCGGGTCTAAATAGTATTTTGGTTTAGATTTATTCAAAACAAAATAATCAACATTATCTTTCCACACGTTAGGGTCTTTACCATACTTTTCAGCTAATCTTCTGGCATCCAAGACATGTCCTATTCCAACATTATATGATGCCAAAACAAATTTCAGTCTTTCATCATCATCTTCAATATGATTTATTAATCTTGAATCAATCCAATTAAGATATCTAATACCTGCTGCTATATTGTCAACAACGGGAGATTCGGGACTAACGTTATACATAGCTGCTGTTCCGGGCATTAGTTGCATTATACCAAAAGCTCCTGCCCAGCTAACAGCATAAGGGTCGAATCGGGATTCCTGAAAAGCTATAGAAGCGATAAGTCTCCAATCCCAACCTTTCATATCTCCAAAAGTCTTAAAATAATCATCATAATTACTGATACTTCCTCCCCTAAAAGTATTAAAAGGACTTTTGGCTATATATACCGCACGTGGATTCTCATAGTACTTCCTGTAAATATTTGCATATTGATTTGTTTCAGTAAAACTTCTTATCCAGTGATTAACAATATGTATTAATTCATCTGAATCATTTCTTAATGCCCATGCAAGGTTTTGATAAAAGCTAATAGGAGTTTTAATATCTATATTATAATAGTACTTTTCATTAACTTTAGCAAGATGTTCATCACTAATTGTAAAATCTATTTCTCCTTTTGAAACCTCTTCTATTAACGTTTCTATCTCTTTATCAACTTCAACAATATAGATAGTATCTCCGATTTCTTCCATTAAATTTTCAAGACGCCTGACAAAGGCTGAATTTCTTTGAACATGAATGGTTTTTCCGGCTAAATCAAGCTGACTTCTAATAAGGACATCATTAATTTGAGTTCCTGACTTTTGTTTATTATTTTCAGGTATTCTTTGTACCAAAACTTGCCTTGTTTGGCTGTGTGGTTCAGTAAACGTAAATAATTTACTGCGGCTTTGCGTAACAGTCAAATCCATAGCAATAATGTCGCAATGGTTTTCTTTTATCAAGCAAGAAAAATTCTCATTAAGATCATTACTGACAAACAATTCTAATTCAACGCCAAGAAATTCACAGAAGTGCTTGAGCAATTCCAAATGGAATCCCATAGGTTGCCCTCTATAAATAAAATAATTTGTGGAGTTAAAATTTGTTGTGGCACGTAGCACTCCTCTATCAATAATTTTTGACAAATCAGTGTAATGATCTTCTTGCTCCAAATATCTTTCATTACATGATCTTAAAAAATACAGGTAAGTAACACCAAAAAACAAAACAACAGACATAAAAATAATTAACGACCTGTTATTTTTATTTCTGAATTGATTATTAAAAAGATTATTTATGCGCTGTTTCATTTATATCAAAATATAATGATAATATAAAACACTCTTTTTATTACAAAATTCGGCATTTAGTTTAATTAATACAACAGTAAAATTACGTATTAGTTCAATATTTCTTTATTCTAACAATGTAATTTTATCAAATAGTTATTAACAATTTCCTGCAAATTGCCGAAAATTAGCCTTTAACACTTTTTTTAAATTAATAAAAACATAAAAATAGTGTGCTAATCTCATAATTATGATATAAACAAATATTATTCCAATTTATTTTGAGGATAGATTTAATTCATCAAGCTCTTTATTTATCGCGTAAAATACGTTTTTATTGTGTTTATTATAACACTCTAAAGCCCAATCTTTATGGACTGCTCTGATAAATACAGGAATTGTTTCAAGTTTTAATATCATAGCCATTGCTAGGCGATGATTACCTGCGGGTCTTACTCTTAAAAATTTGCCATTTCTATCTATAACGACATTAATTTCATCAACAGCATTTTTTTTATAACTTGCTCCGGGTGATTTTCCAAGCTCCTCCTGGCTATAATAACCATTCGTTCTTAAAGATTTAAATAATTTCCGAAGCTCCTCATATTTTTTTATTTTTCTACCTCTTTTCTTTTTTTCACAATATATGTACTCATCACAATCTTCTAAAGGCAAGCCCTGTTCGAAAAACTGAAATGTTGAACGAAACCATCTATGATTATCATAATAATCAGGAATTATTGGTCTTTTATTCAAATCCCAATCTCCTCCTTTAATAAACCTATCACAAAAATAGGCATGACCTTTAAGAGGTGCTTTTGTATCTGCTGTTTTTGTCACATAATGAGTTAAATCATTTAATTTTATTCTAATAACTCTATTTTTCATGTCAACCCACTGCGAAAAATTCCCCAACGATTTTTCAGGACTTATTCTTAAAATTCGATATTTAAAAAAAGACCAAACAAATATAATATTTGGAAATAATTTTTCCTCAAACAGCTTAATAACAAATAATTTGAATTGATTCATATATGATGCAATAAAATATTTTTTACACCATACAAAAGTACAAATTCTTAGTTATAAAGTTTAATATATGTTTTAGTGGCAAAATCTTTCTTAGATGTGCTATGATAAAAAGTGTAAAGTTTCTAAAGTAGAAAGTGAAAAGTAAATAAGTCTTTTTTATGTCTTTTATAAGTCATACATGGTTAATTTTTTTAACTCAATATACAAATTATTTTAATCACAGTGTTGCACAGAGTTATTTCACAGAGTTACACAGATTATAGAGAACCTAAACAGGAAAACAATATGTTAAAATTTAAATGCTTTAAAAGCATTATTTCTTATTTTAAAATATAATTAACTTTGCCGGACAGTTAACAAAATTTGACAATAAAATTATACTGACATGTTAACCAATATTTACTCAAGTAAAATAAAAAAAAGATTCACTCAAAATTTAATAAAAAAAACAATAGTTAATTTTTTATTTTTATCTTTTTTTCAACTTGCTATGGCTGAAAATGACACCATAGAGCAATTGAATTATGAGAGTACTTTATGGGGTAATATTTTTACCGCATTTTATTACTCTCCCGGAGAAAAAATTGCTCCGGATAAAGGTTTTGAATTATCCACAGGTTTGCTTGGCTATAGAGGTCAGTTGGGAAACAAAGCTAGTGCAACTCTTATTTATGATGTTTTCAGAACAACAAGTCGAATAGAAGTAACAGATACGGCAGGCAATCCCATGGATGTAAGTTATGGTTTTTTAGGCAGCGACTATACGGGTTTCCTAAAAATGGCACAGATAGATTATAATATTAATTCCCGGCTTAGTTTTTCTATCGGGCAGTTGCTTAATCAGCAATACCTGACTTATCAGGACAGATTTTGGGGTTTCAGATATATCGCCTATACTTTTCAGGAGATGAATCGTTTTGGTGCGCCGGCAGATTTTGGTGCCAGATTAACTTTCAAACCACATGAAACATTGGCTGTTAGTGCAGGTTCTGTTAATGGAAACGGACCTTTCAGGATACAAGGGGAAGACGGAAATTTGCAGTATTTTACCAACATTGAATGGACTCCTATTGAAGAATTTATTATAAAAGTATTCGCAGACCATACGCCTGTGGAAGGATTGCCTCACAGAAATGCTTTTTCTTTTTTTACGGGTTATAAAACAGACATTTGGCGATTAGGATTGGAAGTAAACCATGTTGAAAACCACCTGAATGACACTGATAATGACTTGAGTGGAACATCCATATACGGGGCTTATAAATTTTTAGATAAATGGCATTTTCTTGCCCGACACGATTACATTATAAAAAGTATGGAATATGAAAAAGAACATTATATAATTACAGGTCTTGAATACGAACCATACGAAGGTTATTACACTTCTATAAACTATCGTTTTTTAACGGATGATGTTTCATGGATTTTTGCGAGTTTTGGAGTGAGGTTTTAATAACCAGGGAAATATTGTTAAATCTCCTATAGCGGCTAACATAAAGACCAACCCACACAAAATACCGAAAACTTGAATAGGATGAATTTTACTCAAAATAAAAGAAAAAAAGCATCCTGTTATTATAATACTGGTTGTAAGAATTCCAAAACCAAGTTCTTTAAGAGGTTTATTTAATCTTACCATTCGATATAGAATCTGTATTGTATCATCAACAATAAGACCCAAACAAACTATCAATGTTATTGATGTTGAAATATTCATATCAATAGCAAAACCGACAAAAATTAAAATTAAAAATCCGAGGGGTACAGCATTAGCGAAAATACTAAAAATGGTCTTCTTAATACTAAGTGTTAGAAAGAAAATAATAATAAAAATAAGTAAAGCAGAAAAAAGCAAAGAGCGTAGCAGTGAATTTGTAATGCTAGAACTTATATAATCAAAAAATAAATAATCGCTATAAATACTGTATTGGAATATTGAATTATATTTTAAGAAATCCTCAGATAATTTATTTTTGACAATAAAAATATCTTCAGGATCATCTAATTTTATATTTATTCGATATTTTTTCTGATCATCTGACACAAAAGGATTGCCTTTTCTTGGAAACAAATCAGTTCTAAACCCGAAACCCATAAAACTTTTCTCAAAGTCAACTTGGTCTTTAATTGATTGCACAGATTGCACTTCAGGGTAATTCTCAATTTTTTTACTAAAGTCGGATACATAAGATATAAATACTTCTTTGTCAATCTCTTTATTATTGCCTTCATTAGTGTCATTTTTTTGTTCAAATAATAAATCAATCTCAGCGAGAGAGTGAAAACTGTTTCTTACCTCTTTAATGTTTTCATAAACCGCAGTTCTTCTAGGAATAAAAGTTTCGAGATTTGTTTTAAATGTTATTTCGGTAATAAAAAATAAAGATGAACCAGCTATAATAAAAAATAAAATTGATAACCTTTTTTTATTGTTAAATATGGTTTTTTCAAAAGATGAAGCAAACCAAGTCATAAAAGGTGTTTTTTTAGTCTCTTTAACAAAACTAAGTGTTAAAGGCGAAATCATATATGTAAGCAAAAATACTGTTATTAAGCTGCTGGCTGCAACTATTCCAAACTGCCTTATATATAAAGAGTCGCTCAAATAAAAGGAAAAAAAGGCGATAGCTGTTGTTAAAACCGACAACAAAGATGGCACAAAATAGTGTTTAAGTGTTTGAATAACAATTTTTCTCTTATCTTTTAAGTATGAATGAAAAGTATAACCTGAAATTAAGTGAATGGAAGTAGAGAGGGATAATATTACTACAATTGGCAAAGCAGAAGTTGTAATCTGATTTATTTTAACATTATAAAGAGTAATAAAAAATAAAGCAGGGATAAAAGATAACAAAACATTTATCATGCAAAATAATACTGCACCTTTACTACGAAAAGAAACAAATAGAAAGAAAATAGTAAAAATTAAAATTATCGGTATTAAATAATAATAATCTCTTTTAATAGACTTTTCAATTTGAGTTTGAATATGTGATTGGCTAACAGCAATCATTGATTCAATTCCGGGATATTCTTTCTTGATTATTTCATCAAAACAACTCGGACTGAACTTGTCTGCCTCATTAGGATATGCTACTAATAGGACAGAGCCGGCATCTTCGCTGACAAGATTTTTTATAACCGGTATATTAACTGCAAAATTAAGCAGATCTTCAACAGAGTCATTATCACTGAATTTCAGGCGAAACAAATCTGCGGCACTATTCAAAGATTCCACCCTTGTTCCGGGAAATCTTTGTGCAATTTCTTTTTCCAGTTCCTCCAAACCATCAAAAAGTGTTTTAACATTCGTTTCCTCTAATCTAACTTTTACCTGCACCATATTAGTTGATGCAAATAATGATGTCAATCTTTCGGCAACTATGTCATAAGGATTATTGTCAATATTATATCCTGCCAGATTGCTCTCAATTTTGGGAATTTCCGAGAAAACAATCATTAACAGTAGCATCCCGGCAGCAATTGAGGCTAACAGTATTTTAAATTTTGTTAAATAATATATAAGTTTATTAATCAAAATATAAATATTTAGGAATGATTAGTACTCCATTCTTATTGTCTCGGGTTGATCTCCAAAAGGCAAAACAAAATGCCTGATTTTTCCCCATAACACTATCAGTATTAAGAGAGGAAGTGAGACTATGGAAATCAAAACAACTATAAAAAAATAAAACGGGTTTTCAAAAAAACAATCTTTCATTTCCTTATTCCACTTCTTTCGGAAGTTTTTGCCGAAAAACATAATTCCGGAAATAAATGATAGCACATATAAAGGAAATTTCATTTTTTTATAAGTATTTAAACGCGTTTTAAACTCATCACCCTCCAATTTCTTCATAGTTTTTATGCCGTTACGAATATTGGTAAACATCCTAAAAGGCCAGGGACCTCCATCATCAACAAGTTTTTGATAAGTGTTGTATATCATAGATACTGATTCTTCCTGTGAAAAATGTTTGTATTTAAAACTTGCTTTTTCCAGTCTAACATTGGAATAATTATAATTATCAACTATTCTTTTTTCATTTTTCATTTTTGCCCACAAAGGTGTTCCGGGAATAGCTTGCAGTGGCATTACCTGATACATTGTCGGGTTTAGCGACACAAATTGTTGCAATTCATTATAAGCCATTTCTTTGCTTTGGTTATCCCATCCAATAATTATTGAACCTAATGTGTGAATTCCTGCTTGATTTAATTCTTTAAACATTGAGCTGATATCAACTTCATCTCCGTCTCTTTTATATAATTTTTCGTTGTTTAATATATCTGTATTAAATGACTCAACGCCAATATATATCATTCCTATTCCACAGCGAATAAGTTCGGACAAAGAATACTGAGCAACACTTTTGGCTGATGAAAAAACAGTAAGTAAGAAAGGTTTGTTTTTAAATTCCTCATCACTCTCTACACACTTTATAAATTCCATGACAGCAGGTTTGTCTGCAAGAAAGTCTTCATCAAATATAACTCCTGAATTAGCTCTTTTATGTTTTTTGATATTTTGCTTTATTGCCTTATATAGTTTTTCGCCGGAAAACAAATTAACTTTTTTCTTAAAATGACTGGAAGTTGAACAAAAACAACAGTCATAATTGCAACCAAGTGTTGAAATAAAGTTAAGGGTTTCTTGTATTGTAACCTTTGATCTGAAAAACCCCATTTTGATTGGTAACAAGTCTTGTTTTAATGGTTCTTGGCTATCTATGCCATACTTCTCTTTGAGATAATTCCGCATAAAACTAACACCTTCACCGAAGCATATATAGTTTGAATTGTTTTTAATTTCTTGCTCTATACCAAAATTCTCATGAAAAATAGCAGTTCCATAACCACCTATAATAATATCAATTTTTGGGAAAAACTTTTTCACCCACTTTATCATTTCCAAAACTCGACTTGCTGTAACTATTGTAAATCCTATAGCAATAGCATCGTAATTATTTTTTTCAACTTCTGACTTAAATTTGTGAAATTTAGGATTTTCTAAAACTACAGAGTTAACCGGCAAATTTTGAGCAATAAAATGTAAAGAGTGCCAGCTCTGCATCTGCCTAAGTTGAAATATTCCTTGTTTTAGAGTATTCCGATAATAAAAAAAATCAATGTTATCCTCAAAGACTTTAGCCTTTTTATAAGGTTTATATGGAGTAGTAAAAAGAATTTTCATATTTTGTTTATGTTATTAGCAGTTTGGTATTACAAAACAATTCACAATTCTTCAAATTTATAAAGTCTGAATTTCTTTATGCATTTTCCATCAAGCTTTTTTAAAATTGAATTCATTTGTTTGTTATTTTCCATAACATAACAAGCTTCTGCTGAACCTATCCCGTATTTGCTTAATGCATCTATTATTTTTTTATACATAACCAAATCAATTCCTCGTTCTTTATAGCCTTTAAGCACACCCAAGATGAGAATTCTCGCAATATTTATTTTCCTTTTATACCAAAGATACTTAAAAAATCCAAATGGAAAAAGTTTGCCATTTTTCAAATATTTTAATGCTTGATTAATATTTGGTATAGCAACTAAAAAGCCAATCATTTCACCTTCTTTCTCAGCAATAAGAACCAGGTCATGCTTGGTTATTTTTGTGAGGTCATTAGCCATCTCTTTAAACTCTTCAATATTTAATGGCATAAAGCCCCAATTATCTTTGTTACAAGCGTTATATATTTTTTGAAGATTTTCAATATCTTTATCAAAGTGTTTTTTTGATAACGTGCGAATAGTAATTCCTGAATTTTGTAGTTTTTGAGATGTTCGGTTAATAATATTTTCGTATTTGCCTGTAATGTAGGAAGATTTGAGATAATAAGAAAAAAGGTCCATTTCTTTTTCTAAGCCGCATTTTTTGCACAGTTCATTATAATATTCATAATTGTAAGGCATTAATGCCATTGGAGGGATGTCAAATCCTTCTATAAGAAAACCACACGAGTCGTTTGTTGTAAGGTTTGTTGGTCCCATCATCTTTGTAAGTCCTTTAGATTTTAGCCAATTTGAAGCGGCATTAAAAAGCAATTTTGCCACTTCTGTATCATTAATGGAATCAAAAAAACCAAAAAAACCGGTATTATCATTATAATTTTCAAGGTGGGTTTTATTGTAAATTGCAGCAATTCTTCCAACAACTTTTTTGTTTTTAATAGCAAGATAAAGTGAAATTTCTGAGTGCTTTAGAAAAGGATTTTTTTTAGAAAGCATCCATTTTTCAGCAATATAGAGATTAGGAACGTAGTATTTGTTATCTTTATAAAGCTCATTAGGAAATTCAATAAATCGCTTAAGATTTTTACCTGAGTTAATATTTATAATTTCTATTGACATATTTTATCAGAATAAAATGTTTTATTAATTTTTATATTTACCTTTCTGTCAACAAACTCCCATGCTTTTTTATTTCTTCAAGGGCGCATGATGGCACCAATTCGCCATTATGCATGATTGCATCAGGGCAGCTTTCACACAAATCATTTTTCCCATTGACAACATCAGGAGGTATAATAAAGCAAAGCAATTGAAGTGTTGCTCTTCTAAAAAGATTTAAAGGGTTTTTAATAATTTCTTTAAAGTAGTTCCATGCCACTTTCCTGAAATTTCTAAAAAACAAACTTAAAAGCAGTATTACCGGGAAACTCAGATAGCTACGGTCTTTACCAAATTTGTATGCGTACCTGCCTGTTAGAAGATGATGGGTTACTTGAAAAAATTCAATAAATTTTGAACCTGCATAGCCGATAATTTTTCCGTTTAATATTATCCATGGAGACTGTAGCCATTTTATAGATTTAAGAGCAACCGTGCCTCCCAAATAAGATGCATATTGCACATCAGGGACCCGTTTTGAAACTTCCCTACAAAGATCTTCGATAGACACAAACATTGATTTATCTACAACATCATCTTTTTCAAACTTTATCTGTCGCATCGGGATAAATGTCACAAAATCTACTAATCTTGCATTTTTGATTGACCAATCAATAACATGACCTATCTCATTAATATTTTCACTATTCACAACACATAAGAAGGTAAGATGCACACCTTTAATTTTTGCAATCATCTCACCATACATTTTGCGGGTTTTATTTAATTCCTTTTCATTATTTTTCCTGTTTTCACTTAATGAATCAACTCTAATTATCAATCCTCCCAGTCCATTCTTTTTCAGTTTACTAATCAATTCTTCTGTTAAAAGCACACCATTAGTATGCACAAACGGGATCATGCCTGATTTTTTCACAAATGCAACAATCTCTACTATATTTGGATGCATTAATGGTTCTCCTCCGCTTATTGAGATAATTTGGCAATTGCGAATTTTTTGAATCTCTTTGATGTTGTTTTTTACATCTTCAAGTTTTTCATGTATGGCAACATTGTCATCTCTGTCGCAACCCCTATAACAGCCGGGGCAATTTAAGTTACAATGTGTTGTTATTTCTACCCATCCATTAGGATTGTCATTTTTAGAGTATGGCAATCTATATAGAGTTGAAATGTCCGGAACAATGTTTTTCATATTGGCTACTTTTAAGTTAAACAATTAAAGGGGTTTCTCCTTTTTTCACATAAGAACGATAATGAAGGTTTACAGCAAAAGCAAATAAATAATTGTAAGGATGCTTTATTATTTGTTTATTAAAAAGAGTTCTTGAAAATATGCTTTTTAATGAAAATATTTTTTTATTCATCCACTCATAAGAATCTGTCAGTTCCTGAGGTGTTATTTTTTTAGGAAAATGCACGCATTCCGAAGCATTATATTTTCTATAATCTTCATGGATTAAGCGATTATTTTCTTTAAGTTCGGAGTAAAGTGTTGTTTTTGGCACGGGAGTTAATATATAGACTCTAACCAATGGCAGTTTAACTCTTTCAATAAACTCATACGTTTCTCTAATTGCTAAATTAGTATCTCCATCAGTGCCAATAACCATCTCAGCACTAATCATAATACCGGCTTTATTAAAATTTTCAATTAGCTTTTCATGCTCACTAACCTTCAGCCAATTTTTTTCTAGTTTATCAAGACCTTCCTGAGATATACTTTCAATCCCAAGGCTAAGTATTTCACAACCTGAATCTGCAACTAACTTAAGCAATTCTTCATCTTTTGCTAGATTCATGGTACATTGGCTAGACCATTTCATTTTCAATGGTTTAATTTCATTGCATAGCTTTTTTAAATAATTAGGGTCAGCAACAAGGTTATCATCAATAATATAAAACTTTTTATATCCCAGTGCTTTTATCGCTTTGATATCTCTTATTACCTCATCAACAGGTCTTACCATATGTTTGCCTTTGTACAAACAAGCTATTGAGCAAAAACTACAAGAATGATTACAACCTCTCCCTGCCTGAACAGGCAACATATCACCAATCTTCTTCTCAGTTAATACTTTATAATTTGGAACAGGGAGGTTATTAAGATTTTCCAACGGGTTATCATATATTTTTTTGATGTTGCCGGTTTTTTCAAAATCATCCAGTAATTTTGGTAACGAAATCTCTGCATCCCCAACAATAACACTATCAGCATTTTCTAGAACTATTTCCGTAATTAATGAAGCCATATAGCCACCCATAAATACTGTTTTATTTCGCTTTTTAAACTCTTGAGCAATATCAAAACCTCTAAAAACAGCATGTCCCATTGCTCCTATACCGATTATATCTGCATCCGAATCAAAATCTATTGAATCAATAACCTCTATTACAACCTCTACATCCCAGTGTTTTGGAACGTAGGTTGATAGAAGAGGAAATACCAATCCCGGCAAATAGAGTTTTTTTTGTTTTACAACATCAACCTCATTTGAATAATATTGAGAAGCCTGAATAAACAAAACTTTTGGCAT
>PWLF01000134.1 GCA_003559475.1 Bacteroidales bacterium | reverse complement strand
TGCTTGCTGCTTATATTGAAGAAGTAAAAGTTATGTTTGTTGAGTTTCTAGATAAACCACAAGAGCTTATAAATGGGATACCTGCAATAGATGCAACATTTATAGATTTTATTTATCATTATGAAATCCATTTGATGAACCCGAAAGTGATTGCCGGTGTACTTCTTGGAGTTATGTCTGTTTTTGTTTTTAGTGGGATGACAATGAATGCAGTGGGGCGTGCAGCGCAAAAAATGGTGGATGAAGTGAGAAGACAGCTGAAATCTATGCCTGGCATAATGAAAGGTGAAACTAAGCCTGATTATGCTAAGTGTGTTGAAATTTCTACTAAAGGAGCTCAGAGAGAAATGATGGTTCCTTCTCTTATAGCTTTATTAATTCCGGTAATAGTTGGGTTAGTTTTTGGAGTGCCCGGCGTTACAGGATTGTTGATTGGGACTATATCCAGTGGTTTTGCACTTGCTATATTTATGGCAAATGCAGGAGGTGCATGGGATAACGCTAAAAAATATATCGAAGCAGGAAACCTCGGAGGAAAAGGTTCAGAAGCACATTCCGCTTCTATTACCGGAGATACTGTCGGAGACCCGTTCAAGGATACATCAGGACCTAGCTTAAATATTCTTATTAAACTGATGGTAATGTCATCAGTAGTAACAGTTGGTGTTGCTGTTTCTTATAGCTTACTGTAGAATATGATATTAGTAACAGGGGGCACCGGTCTAATCGGTGCCCATTTGCTTTTAAATCTTGTTTTAAAAAATGACAGGATTAGAGCATTAAAAAGAAATAGTAGTTCAACAATTTGGATAGAAAAGGTTTTTAAGTGGTACAGACCTGAAGACTATAATTCCTTATTTAATAAAATTGAGTGGGTAAACGGTGATATAAATGATTTGTTTGCTCTAAAAGAAGCTGTTCAAGGTGTGGATTTAATCTATCATTGTGCTGCAGTTGTTTCTTATTTCCCTTCAGATAGAGAGCAAATGATGAAAATAAATGTTGAGGGAACAGCAAATCTCGTCAATGTAGCACTAACCGAAAATGTTAAAAAGATATGTCACTGTAGTAGTATTGCATCATTGGGTGCTCCTGATAAAGACGAGTATGTTGATGAAAGTTTTTTTTGGAAAACCTCTCCGCGTAATTCATATTATGCAATAAGCAAATTTAATTCTGAAAGAGAAATTTGGAGAGGGGCTCAGGAAGGATTAGAGGTCGTAGTTGTTAATCCTTCCGTTGTTATTGGTCCCGGGGATACCTCAAAATCAAGCGGAAAAATATTCGGTTCAGTTTTAAAAGGATTGAAGTTTTATAGTGATGGTGTTATAGGTTTTGTTGATGCGAGAGATGTTGCAAATATCATGATAAAACTTATGGAAAGTAATATCAGTAATGAGAGATTTATCCTTAATGGTGAAAATCTTTCATTTAAAGATTTATTTTTTAGAATTGCTAAATATTATGGAATATCCCCGCCAAAATATAATGCAAAAAAAATTTTGATTCAAATTGTTTGGAGGATAGAATGGCTTAGAAGTAAATTTATGAAATCAAAACCCCTTATAACAAAAGAAGCAGCTCGCTCAGCTAATAGGAAGACAAGGTATTCCAATAAAAAAATAAAAAACACCTTAAGTTATGAATTTATTAGCATTGATGATTCAATTAAAAATGCTTGTGATTTTTACAAAAAACACTCTTAATTAAGCTTTTAGCAGCAATCTTAACTTATTTTTTCTTTTTTATTAAAAATAACTGTACGACAAAATAGATAATAATCAGCAATGATACGAAGGAAGCAAACCTGCCTAAATAATCACCATATATTGTATAAAGTGTTAGCTTGTCATTTTTGTTAATACTGTTTCTTATAACTGTTTGTTCGTTCCATTCAGTATTTTCTATTATGTTTCCTCTTTGATCTATAAATGAAGATATTCCTGTACTGGCAGCTCTGGCTATAGATCTTCTTGTTTCTATAGCTCTTAGTCGGGCATATTGGTTGTGTTGCCTGTATCCTGGTGTATCTCGCCACCAACCGTCGTTGGTTATTATTAAAATAAGTTCGGCATTTTGTAAAATATACTTGCCGACATGTTCTCCATATATAGATTCATAACAAATAGGAATATATACTTTTGTAGAATCAATTGCGTGGTAGGGTTTTTGATTTTCCCACGAAGCCATACTGCCAGGTATTCCGCCGAGCCTTACAATCAAGTCATCCAATGGTCTGAAAAGCCAATATAATGGCATTCGTTCAACTCCGGGAACGAGCTTTGATTTTGAATAAAAAATGTACTCCTTTCTTTGATCTAACATTAAAGCAGCATTATAAATATCATAATAATAGCCGAAATTGCCTCTGTAAGGACGTGCAGTAGGAGACGCCTCTTTCTGGTTTTCATATAATTCAAAAGCCATTAGTCCGGTTATAATTGAAAGCGAGTCATGTTCATTTAAAAAAGAATTTATCCTGCTAATAGAAGCAGAGTTTTCAGGTGATTCAACATTTACACTGCCTCTTATTGCTCCTTCAGGAAATAAAACAAATCTTGTCTCTGAAGTTATATGCTTGTCTGCTAAATTAAGCATTAAGTCAACGTCTTTAATGATACCCTCCGGTGTTGTTTGTCTGTTATATGGATCAAAATTCGGCTGAACTATAACTATTTCCACAGGACTATATTTTTCTTCATAGGAATAATACTTTACAAATGATATAATTGAAGGAAAAATAAAAAATCCAATAGTTGCTATCAATAAAAATCTTTTCAAACGTAAAGTTAATTCATGCTCATGGAAAAATATTTTGTAGATAGAGTAAAAGAGCGTATTTAACAGCAATATCCATGCTGAACCTCCTAAAACTCCCGTTGTATCATACCATTGCACCCAGTGAGGATATTTGGAAAAAGCATTGCCCAAATTTAACCAACTCCAGCTTAACTCCCAGTTCATGTGAATATATTCAAAAGAAATCCATAAAAATATAAATGATATTAAACTGTTTTGACCGGGGAGTTTCCTTCTGATTAAATGACTTAAATAAAGAGGGACAGCCATGAAAAAAGAGTTGATAAAAATTGCTAAAAACGCTCCGGTTACTGTTGAAAAGACTATCCAGTATGTAGTTAAGCCATTCCATATAACGAATGCGAACCATGCATATAAAAGCAAATGAAATGATGAGTTGTTTTTTTTGTTTTGTAATAATTTTTCTTCAATTATAAATAAAGGAATGAAAGCAAAAAATATTAAAAACGGGAACCCTCTTGCCGGCCAACTCAGCGTAAATATTATTCCGGAAATTATGGAGAGTATTAAAAAACTTCTGTTTGTATTTATTGAAACCATATTGCAATATTAATTTATAGAAATAGAATAATTAAAAAGGATAATTTTGAGCCATAAAATTACACATTTTTGATAATGATTTGCTAATTGTTTTTTCTTAACATTGTTTAAAACATTGTTTAAAACAGAAATTGTTTTTAACTTTGAAGAATTAAATATTATAAAATCAGCGTCGGATTAATGATAAGCTTCATAAATATGAGGTTTGTCATTATTAAAAATTAATTAAAACGACCATTATTATGTCAGAAAGGAAAAAAACAGAACAGAAAATTTTTGAAGCTGCTACTGAGTTGTTTCTTGAGAAAGGCGTTGATAGAACAAGTGTTAGGGATATTGCCGCAAAAGCTAATATAAATTTGGCTTTATTAAATTATTATTTTAGAAGTAAAGAAAATTTGTTTAATACGATTTTCGCTAAATTAATGCAGGAAAATTCTAAAAAGCTTATAGAAATCCTTGATTCAGATATGAGTTTGAAAGAAAAGATAGAAAATTATGTTGTGGAATATATAGATATGTTGCTTGAAAATCCATTATTGGTTTCTTTTGTAATGTCTATACTTCATAGGAGTTGGGATGAAAAGCCCAAAATGGACGGATTTAATTATTTGTACAGTACAGAGAAGTTTACTAAACAATTGTCTGATGAATCAAGAAAAGGCAACATAAAGAAAATCAATCCAACTCATTTTTTTGTTGATATGTTATCATTAATTACTTTCCCTTTTGCAATAAAATTACTGATAATGGATAAAGCAGAAATTAATGAAAGAGAATTCAGAACTTTTATAAGAGAAAGAAAAAAAAGGATTCCAAGGCTGTTGATAAATGAATTAAAAATCAAAAGCGACTGATTATTTTTTCGTCAAACATTTTT
Organism: Bacteroidales bacterium; assembly: GCA_003559475.1. Taxonomy (GTDB): domain Bacteria; phylum Bacteroidota; class Bacteroidia; order Bacteroidales; family UBA7960; genus PUKZ01. The sequence goes on along the minus strand of PWLF01000134.1, from coordinate 7,311 downwards.
CAAGATCTTCAAAAAAGTTGGGATATGATTTATTAACAGAATCAGCATTAGATATTTCAACAGTCCCGCTTGCATTTATAGCAGTTATAGCGCATGACATTGCGATACGGTGGTCTCCATGAGAGTAGATACTACCACCGGTAATATTTCCCCCATTTACTATCATTGTATCATTTTCTGTTGTGATATCAGCGTTGAGTTTTGAGAATTCTTTTTGCAAAGTCAAGCTTCTATTACTTTCTTTTGAATATAGTCTGCTAACTCCCTTAATTTTTGATATCCCTTTGCAGTTTACTGCCAAAGCAACTAAGGGAGGAAAAAGATCAGGGCAATCAGTGGCATCAAAACAAAAACCATTGAGTTCTTTATGTTTTACTTCTATACAATTATCATAAAATAAAACTTCTGCTCCAGCTTTAATAAGTGCATCCGTAATAGCTTTGTCAGCTTGCTTAGAAAACATTGATAAATTTTCAATTCGAATTTTACCTGCAATAGCTCCTGCTACCAGTAAAAAAGAGGCTCCGCTCCAGTCGCCTTCAACTGCTATTTTTGTAGGAATGTAATCGCAACCGGCATTAATTTTAAATTCTTTATAATTATTGTTTTCTGCTATGACTCCAAAAGTCTTCATTATATCAATTGTAAGGTCAATATATGGTTTACTTTTAAGATTTTTTACAATTATTGTTGTTTCTCTTTTTGATTTAGGAGCAGCTATCATTATTCCGGTCAGAACTTGAGAGCTTAGAGACCCATCAACTTCAATTTTTCCTCCTTTAAAAGGTCCTTTGACAGTTATTGGTATGTTATCGTTATTAGTTTTGCAATCTGCACCCATTGCTAATATTGATTGTTTAATAACATCCATAGGGCGGGTTTTAAGAGTGCCACTTCCTGTTAAAACAACAGGTGTTCCAAATGTAGCTGCAATAGGGGAAAACATACGAATGCAAAGACCTGATTCGCCACAGTTAAGCGCAACTTCCGGAGGAGAAATCCCTCCGCTTATTGTTATTTTATCAAAGGTTTCATTAACTTGTAATCCAAGGTTTTTGCAAACGTTTATTGCAGCCTTTACATCATCTGAACTTCCCGGATTAATAATCTCTGATTCTCCTTTTGTCAATGAAGCAATAGCTATAGCTCTTTGAGCTGCACTTTTGGATGGAGGAGCCTTTATAGTTCCATCAACAATTGAAGGCGAAATCAACCTCTTCATCAATTATTTGTTTTTGTTGTTCACTATTTAAACCGTCAACAGATATTATTATATCCGGATTTTTATTTTTAATATGTTTAATATCATTATCAGGGTAATGTGATATATTAATATTTTTACTGTCAACTTTATTATTTATGTTTTTTTCCATAGCTTCAACAGAAGGTTTCTCCTGGCAAAACAGTTCAAATGCTTCGACAGCCTGGTATATTAACCATCTTTTTCCTGAAATAATTTTTACATTCATTTTAGAAGCGGCATCAGACATTTTAGAGTTTTTGTATGATGCATCAAGTAGTGTATTAAACTTGAAAGATTTTAAAAATGGAGGAATTGCTTGGGGCAATAATGTTGAAACTACGATGTCAAATTTAATAGCAGTATTAAAATTATCCCAATCTATTAATTCGCAGCCGAACTTATCGGTTATAGCTTGAGCTTTGTCATAAGTTCTGTTGCAAATAAAGACATTACCTCCGTGATTAATTAATCCGTAAACAGCAGCTTTAGCAGCTCCTCCACCTCCCAATACAAGGCAATTGGATTGCGCTATACTGATACAGGATTCGTGTAAAGATTCTACGACACCATCATGGTCCGTGTTATACCCTATAAGTTTTCCATTGTTGTTCACAACTGCATTTACTGCCCCTATATGTTGGCTGTCAACAGAAATATCATCAAGATAAGGGATAATATCTTCTTTAAATGGGGATGTTATGCTAGCTCCATTAATGGGCAAATCTTTAATTATTTTTACAATATCTTCTGCAGATTGCGGGTGAATGCGTGTATAAAAAGCATTTAAGCCTAAATCTTTAAATGCAGAATTGAAGATATTTGGGCTCTTGCTGTGCAAGACCGGATTTCCGAAAACGGCGAATAATTTCATTTCAGTCATTTTTATCAATAAAGTATTGGTTTAAAAATGTTTCGATTTCTTTATAATTAACTTGACCGGGAGCAGTTTTTTTACTCTCCGGTGATGCATAAGTAAAAGGAGCCCCAAGTATAGGAGCAGCGAATCTGGTTATTACCCCCATATCACCCATTGAAAAAGCAACAATATTTGAATATTTTGAATATAATCCCATTATTGTTGAGCAATCTTTTGAAGTGTTTGCTTTACATGCTAATTTAGCAATATCTGCACCGTAATCAAACATCTTATCAATATATTGCTCTAATGTTCTTTCGTCAGGGGTTGTGTCATAATTATGATATGAAAGAATAATTTTATTATTCATGCTTGATGCTTGTTTTATTATGGTATTCAGTACATTTTCAGGAGTTTCAATATCAATATCAACATAAGCGCTACCTGATTCCATTGCTAAATTAAGCAAAGTTATCATTTTTTTCTGATTATCGTTTGTTCGGAATGTTGCTATTAAATTATCGTTAAAGGCAAAGACTTTCTTTAATTCTTCCTCAGTAATATTAAGCAAATCAATTCTAATTTCGGCTAATTTTGCTTTTTTGACATAGAACAGTGTTTCTTCAAAATTTAAATAACCCAAACTTAAGCAAATATCTGATCTTTCCATCTTTTCCCGGTTGTTAGTTTTTCTTATTAAATAATATAAAGCCTGTCATTATTTTAATTTAATCACACCATTTTTTTAATATCACTAACTAAAATTTTTTCTATAACAACATCACCAATTCCATTCATAAGAATAAAGTCAATATGGTCGCCTTGTTTCTTTTTATCTTTAATAATTGTTTTAAGGATTAATTTAGGGTCAAAATTTGCAATAACCGGCAGTTCAAGTTTTTGAAGAATAGTTATTATTCTTTCCAGTTCTTCTTCTTTTAGCAACCCTTTTTTTACTGATAGTCTTCCTGCAAAAACGAGCCCTATGCTGACTGCTTTCCCGTGAGGGATTTTTGCCACTTTTTCAACTGCATGCCCCCAGGTATGACCTAAATTTAACTTTTTTCTTATGCCTCCTTCAAACTCGTCTGCCTCAACAATATCTGATTTAATATTAACTGATTTTTTTACTAAATTTCCTAATAGATCAGTATCTCCTTTTCTTAAATCATCAACATTTTTTTCAATAAGACAAAATTTGTTGTAGTCTGATATTAATGCATGTTTAATAATTTCCGCAAAACCGTTATAGTATTCTTCCTTAGGTAGTGTTTTTAACAAAGAGGTGTCGCAAATTACAAACTTTGGTTGATTAAAAGTTCCAATAATATTTTTATATCCTTTTAAATTGATTCCGTTTTTCCCTCCAACACTTGCATCAACTTGAGCAAGCAAAGATGTTGCAACAAATCCGAATTTAACACCTCTCATAAAGGTAGATGCTACGAACCCTGCAATATCACAAACCACACCTCCGCCTATTCCGAGTATAAAGGAGCTTCTGTCTGCATTGTTCTCCAAGAGCCAGCTGCAAATTTTAGCTGTAGTTGTAGTGCTTTTTGATTTTTCTCCGGGAGGAACAGCAAAAACAGGAAATTTTGGAAATTTCTTTTTATAAGTGGAGTAAATATTTTTATCTGTTATTATAAAAACGTTATTTTCAGGCAAGTATTTATTAAGATTTTCAATCTTTTCGCCTGTAATAACGAGAGAGTCACCGGCAGCCCCTTTTATAGTTCTTTTTTCCATAATAGCATAAATGGTATTAGCAACTTATGAGTTTAGTATAAAAATTAAAACTTTATACTTTTTATAATCTTCTCTAACTAATTAATTATAAATCAAGAATTTTTTTGCTAAAGTATCAATTTTTTTGATAAATATTTGGGGTGGTCTTTTAATTATTTTAAAATTATAAAAAAAATAACTATCTGAATTCTTTTTTATATTGAGAAGGAGTTTTGTTTGTTAACTTTTTAAACCAGGAGTTAATGGAGGATCTTGAGTGAAAGCCTACATTGCTTGCTATAGCTTCTATAGTTAGATAATCATACTCTTCATTTTCAAGAAGCTTTTTTGCTTCTTTTATGCGAAATTTGTTAATAAATGTGCTGAAATTATCATTTGTTTCATTATTTATAGAATAAGACAAATAAGTTTTGTTTATGTTTAATTTTTTTGCTATATGATAAATTGACAATTCAGGATTTTTGTATAATTCTTCTTTTTCAACTATATCAATAATTTTAGAAAATATTTCTTTAGATTTTATATCATGCAGGGTTTGTTTTTTCTCCTTATCTATATTTTCTGTTATTTCTTTCTTTATTTCTTTTGTTTTATCTTCTACAAGTGTTGAGGGCATATTTTTTGCAATGCTATATATCTCGGTTTGCTTTAAGCCAAAATAACCAACAAAAATATAGAATAAGTTTACTAAAGAATAGTAAATAATTTCAAAATCAAATTCGGGGAATGCTGAAATAGCATAAAAAAGGGAGAAGTCAATTATTGTAAAAGAAATAAGTATTACTATAAAAGCTTTTAGCCAATTTAAATTTATTTTTTCATTTTCAAAAGAAAAGTTATTTTTTATTTTATAACTATGCTTCCTAAGCAGTATAATCATAGCTATAGTATATGATATTACCTGAATATTGTAAATAAAAATTGATAAAAGCTCCAATCCTGCATAACTTAGAAATAATTTCTCTGAATCAATAAAGTTAAGTGTTAAAATGCTCATTATCAATGCTAATAATGCAGGAATTTTATGAGCAAAATATCTTTTTTTCCAAACAAAATTTTCCTGGGTAAGGGATTTTGTATAAAGATAATAGTATGGTGTAATGCTTAAAAAGAAAGTGTAAACTAAATGCTTGTTTATAATACAGAAATTAAAACTCGAACAAATAAACCTTGCATTTGCAAAAAAGAAACAAGCAACAAAAATCATTAGAGTTCCTAAAATTCTGTTTGGAATTGCTTTACGGTTATTAAATGTTAATAACTGAAAAGCGAAAAGAATAGGAATAATTATCAGTAAAAGGTTAAGTATGTCTGCTAATGAATACATTAATTAAAAAAATATAAGTTCCGTAAAATAACTTGCAAATATAATAATTTTATGAACAAATTGATAATAAAAAGACTTAAATTTAGAAGAAAAACAAATATGCTTAAATTTAGAAATCTAAGCATGTTGTATTAATATTGAGCTAATTCTTATATTACTTTTGTAATAGGAATGAAATTTATTTCGAAAACAAAACAATTTTAAAATAATAAAAAATAATTATAATTATGGAAAAATTAAATAATAAAAAAGAATTATTAAGCAAATTTTTTGTTGCAGGATTAATTGTATTGTTATCATTTAATTATAGCAATGCAAACAACCTTAAAATTACAAATGCTCAAAGAGTTGGTGCAGAACTTGATGAAATTGAATTCACGATTTCATGGGAAAACTCCTGGAATGTTGAAGGTATCCCAAATAATCATGATGCCGTTTGGGTATTTATAAAGTTTAGAGAATGTGGTATAACTAGCAATGAGTGGAGCCATGCTTTACTTAGCACTACAATGGACGACCACACTTTTGACAGTGAAATTACTTATGCAACACCAATAACTACTTTTGATAGGTTGGGAAATGAAGGCGGACATAACACTGGCGTTATGATACGTAGAGAAAGTATAGGCATTGGCGATATTGTTGACCAAACCGTGCGTTTGAAAATCGTTGGCAGCTCCAATGGTGTTACATTAGACCCTACTATCGAATATGATATAAAAGTATTTGGAATTGAAATGGTATATATTCCTGAAGGGCAATTTTTTGCAGGGGATGATGAAGGTTCAAATTATATTAGGGATAATAGTGATAATTCTCCGGTGCTAATTGATAGTGAAGACGCTATTGATTTGAAAGATGGTACTCAAACTCTAAATGATCCAATTCCCGCAGATTTTCCAAAGGGATACGAGTCATTTTATATAATGAAATACGAGATTACTCAAGGACAATATGTTAATTTTTTAAATACTCTAACTACTGCGCAAGCTACAGAAAGATTTCCGAATCGGGTGGGTTCTGATATGCATTATGTTAGCTATGATGATTCTGATAATACATATTACACAACTAGTAATGACAGAGCAATGAATCATGTGTCTCCGGATGACGTAATGTCTTATCTTCATTGGGCTGCTCTAAGACCAATGACTGAGCTTGAGTTTGAAAAAGCATGTAGGGGTCCTTTAGATGTTGTTCCGGAAGAATTTGCATGGGGAGGTGGACCAAGTTCTGCTATTCCCACAGAAGGAAATGTTGTTGAAGGAGAGACCTCCGGGGTTGAAATTGTCACGGATGGATCTAATGTTAGATTGGTCTGGGGTACAGATGTAGAGGGTGGTGAATTTGATAGCGGACAAAGTGATGCAGAGAGAGGCCCTTTGGCAGTTGGAGTATATGCGAGAAGTGCTGTGAATCCAGATAGAGTTAATACAGGTGCTACTTATTACGGTGTAATGGAAATGTCCGGAAATGTAAAAGAGTTTGCTGTGCCAATTAGTTATTGGGAGAATAATAGCGGAAATGTTTCACAATATGAAGGAATATGGGGAGATGGACAACTTACAAGTACAGGCTTTTATGCCGATACAGATGAATGTGATACCACATGGCCTTGCGATGATAGAAATGACAGATATATTTGGAAAGGTGGTGGCACTTTTGAAGCTATTGATAGAGGACAGGTTTCAGATAGAGGTAGTAGATGGCAAAGCGGTTATACTTCAAGAGCTCGCCCAAATGGTGGTCGCGGAGTTAGATAAAATTTAATGGTTTCAAATAATGAAATAAGGTAAAACGACAATAGCAATGAAAAAAAAGCTATACATATTTAATTTAATATTTTTTTTAACTTGTTCAGTATATGCTACTGAGCCTACCAATAATTTATGTGCTAATGCGGATCAAATTGCAATAGATGATGATGGTTTTGCAACAGGAGTTTTTGAATCAACTCATATTAATATTACAGATGCAACTACTGAGCTTGGGGAGTATTTTCATTCGGTGCAGTTTTCTGCCGGTACCGATAAGAAATCAATTTGGTATTCTTTTTATTTGCCGACAGCCAGAGCAGTGAGGGTTCGCCTTACACAAGATGGGGAAGATATTGCTGAGAATGCTGCAGGTTTTACT
>PWLF01000257.1 GCA_003559475.1 Bacteroidales bacterium | reverse complement strand
ATATTTATATAATAAGAACTATTTTGAATTATTTGAAGGTAAAAAGTGACCTCAACCCGCTTGGCGACTGGATTTTATCGTTAAAATAAAAAAGCGTTTTTTAGAAAAAAAGTGCTTTCGTGTCAACACATAAAAAGACGAATATTTTTAATTTTTTTAGCTTTATTGTTCGTACCATTACGAATATTAGAACATATGTTCTTTTATTGAGTTTAAGAAAAGGCTAGGTTAATCCCTAGCCTAAATTAATTATTATTAAATTATATATTTGTCTTTTGCATTTTCTGCAAGTTCTAAATTTGATTTTCCAACAATCCAAATTGACCCACAATTATCTATTACCTTTTTACCTATATATTCTTCTTTAAATAATTCATTAATTTTCATTTTTTTCTATTCCTCCTCTACTAATTTGCAATATTCCTATTTTTTATTTTTCAAATATATCTCTCCAAGCCAATTCTCTAGCTTCTTTAGTTGCTTTTTTCTTAAATAATCCTTTTATTTTTATCTCGTCAATAGCTCTCATTATTGGAATATACAACATTGCCTCGTCAACATTCCATTGCCCATCACAAGCTCTGTCATTACACCATTCTTTAAATTCATCATAATTCATATTCTTAAAAATTTCTCTCATACGATTTTTATTCCTCCATTTTTTTATTTTTTTCTTTACCTTTTTGAAACGAATATTTTTTTAATTCTCTACCTACATTGTTTAAACAAATTTGCATTTTATTACTCTCCTTTAAATTTATTTATCTTATATACTAAAATTAATACACATATTACACAATGTCAACACTTTTATTCTAATTCTCTCAAATTACATTCTGATAATTTATTTAATCTATTTGTAATTTTATATGAATCACATTTGTAAATTATACTTATATATTTTAAATACAAATCTTTATAATTTATTACCATGTTTATACCTCCTAGGAGGGCGTACCCTCCTTTTTTTAATCTTTTTTAATATTATAACATTCTTCCAAATCTCTATTAATTTGTTCTATTCCTCCATCTCTTTCTATTTCAGACCATGTCATAGTAAACTTGTCAATTAGTTTAAATTCTATTCCCCAATACCCCTCTTCTTTTTCCACGTTGTACATTGCTTTAATAGTATAAGTATTTATACCTCTAAAACCGTCTACATCTATATCGCATACATTTTTTATAAACTCTTTTTTCATTTTAATTATTCCCCTTTATTTTTAATTTGTTTTGTTGTTCCCTACAATTATTATTATACTGCAATGTATATATATTGTCAACACATTTATGAAAACTTTTTTTATTTTTTTAAAACTTTATCAATAGAGTAACTTAGATAAGTATTTGCTCTTTTTATTTCTAGTTCTGTATTAGTATTAAATCCATTTTCTATAAGTATTATATTATCTGATAAATTTTGACTATAGTAATTTATACCTTTGTTGTAATACCATGTTTTTCGAACCATATCAGATTCAGAAACTGTAATTAATTCCTTTTCTAAATTCTTTACAATATTATTTTGTTTATTAAAATTTTCCTGCTCTTTAGTTATAACAAACATAGTTTTAGCTACTTCATTATTGTTTTTATCTTTAGTTACTATTTTTTTATCATTTATAGCATCTCTGTGATAATCAATTATTAAATCATAACTATTTAAATCTTTCCCTTTTAGCATTTTATTAGAACAATAATAACTATTATTATAATCATTGTCAAATTTATCTATTACATGATGTACTATATACCCTTTTTTTCTTAATTTGTTGCTTAAGTCTTCGCCTGCTTTAACTACGTTATAATCATCTGTGTAAGCTTCACTAGTGTGACTATGATATATTAGTATGCTTTTATTAGAACGTGCCAAACATGAATTTATAGGCATTAAAAGAGTTACTATTAAACTAGATATTATTAATATTTTTGATATTATTTTTATTAACTTTTTCCTTAACATTTATTATTCTCCTTTTCTTATACAAATCTTATATTAATATTATATCCACTTTTTACTAATTTTATTACAGTTTCATTAATTATTTTTTCGGTTTTCTCATTTACTTCTTTTATACAATCCTCTTCCGAAAGTTTTTTAATTATATCTATTTTTATATCTTGTTTTAACTTTTCATATTCCTCTAATTCCATTTTAAAATTATTAAATATAAGTATACCTTGTTCTGTTTTAAATTCTGTTTTATCTTCTAATAATTCTAGTTCCAAAATTGGAGAACTTAAGAAAATAGTAACCTCTCTTTTATCCTCGTTCACCTGTACTTGATTGTCTTTTAAATTTTGCAAATCTATATAATAATGTCCTAACCCTTTGAAATTTATATATTTATTATTTTTAAATATAACATTATCAGCAATCCCGTTTTTAATCTCTATTTCTTTAGAAGTAAAACCCTGCATTATTTCAATCCTTCCAGTTTCTTTCAGTTCCTCCAAAATAGTCACTGAATCAATTTTTCTATTGTTATTTATACTTTGTATAGAGGAAATATTATAATTGTTAGATGGCTTTGTAAATGCCTTTAATCCGAACTTGCTTATAGTTAAAAAAGATATTCCCAATAACGCTATTAATATAATTCTTTTTATTTTATTTCTTTTCATCATTATCCTCCTAAATAAAAAAAGAAGAGGCTTTTAGTCCTCTCCTCAGTTGCTATTGATTAGTTGCACACATGAATATAATTTCATCTATATTTTGATTATATAAAATTTTATCTAAATACCACCACATATCATTATCGTCTTTTATATTTATATTTCTTTCTTTTAATTCTTCTAACATTTTATTTATATTTTCTATTATTTCCATGTTGTTCATTAAACTTATATTATCCACTTTAATTCACTCCTTCGAATCCGTTTAATATTTCTTTAACTGACATTATATAGTTATATTTATTTTTACAATCTAATTCCATTTTACTTAAAGCCTTTGTAAATTTATCAAAAGCTGGATATAATTCGTCATATTTTTCAGGATTAGCATTAATTATTTTTTCTATCTCATACATCTTTTTTAAATTATAATTATATTGTTCTCTAAAATTCATTTTTTATTCTCCTCTGTTTAGAATGGTATTTCATCAGCATCAGCATCAGCAGGTGACCAGTCTTGTGAATTTGTTTGAGTATCATTTTCTTTTTTAATTGATATAAAGTCAAAGCTATCTACGATAATATCTGTTGTGTACACTCTTCTTCCTTCTTTATTTTCGTAAGAGCCTGTTTGTATGTGACCATCTAATAAAATAGGGCTACCTTTCTTAAAATATTCTGCTATTATCTCCCCAGTCTTATTAAATGCTATACAATTAAAAAAGTCAGCTTCGTCTTTCTTGAATTTTCTATTTACTGCTAAGTTAAATTTGCATATAGCTGTTCCACTTCCTTGTGCGAAAGTCAAATCTATATCTTTTGTTAATCTTCCATTTAAAAATACTTTATTCATTTTCTAACTCCTCCAATTTTAATTCTAATTCTGCTATTTTTATTCCATTTTCTGTATAAAGTGCATTAACTCCTTCCGGTAGTGCTACTGGATATGTTTTTATAATTTTACTATTTGCAATATTATATTTATTTATTTCTTCATTTATCTCTTTTATAGTATTTTCATTTTTTAGTTTATTTAATTCTCTTCTAAAACAAATTATATCTAGTTCAGCTTTTCGTATTTCAAGTTTTCTTAATTCGATTTCTATTTTTATACTTTCCATAGTTTCTTTTAACATATATACAACCTCACTTTATTTAAAAGAGGGATAAACCCTCTTATTTTATTCTACTTTTATAAATAATTCTTTCTGTAAATTATCCCAATTTATGGAATCACTTTCTATGCTTTTAATTATTATTCCGTTAGGTATAGACCTTTTTGTTATAGTATATTCATATCCTCTATAAATTTCATAATCTGATATAATTTCCAAAACTTCATAAAAATTGTAACCTTCTATCATTTTCATTTTATTATTCCCCTTTCTTTAACTTGTCTTAATTCTAACATATAATACAATACATTGTCAACACTTATTTTAAAAGTTTTCTATTTCACTTATTTCAAATTCTTCTTCTAAGATAGTCTTAACATCATATTTTATCTTACGATATATTTCTCTAGCCATATATTCCGGTGGAATTGGTATAAGTTCTGTCCCCCATCTGCTTAATTCTCTACTTATAGCACAGCCGAGACTTTCTTGTGACTTCCACCCATTTTTTTGGTTTCCAGTTCCTTCATACAGGTGTTTAAAATACAATCCGTCTTCTATAAATATCCTATGTCTTGTGCCATTAGCTTTAAGCCTTGCAAATTCATTTCTAAGCCTTATTAAATCTTTTTTGCTTATATTCCCTGCTAATTCGTCTATACTTCCTTTTTTCTCTATTATAGTCTTTTTGTCGAACCATAATGCCCTATCTATTCCCCTAAGAGTCCCACTTGGTAGCATTGCAGAATAGTCACCACTTGGTAAACAAGGTTCGTATAAATCTTTTTTAGGCATTTTCTTGACTTCATTTAGATATAAAAAATCCTCTTTACTATAAGTTTTTATATTATCTCTATTCCACTCTTTTTTATAATTTTCGCTTTTCTGTTCTCTGCTATCTATAATAATTATTAATTCTTTTAGTGCGTTTTCTATTTCTCGAGTTGTGAATTTAAACCTCATGTTATTCCCTCCTATTTTAATAAAATAAAGTTGTTTATAGTAACTTTTATAAGTTTATTTTCTTCACATAGATTTTTTTCTATAGCTCTAATATACTCTATATCTTTTATTTTTGTTTCTGCTACATTAACACAACTTCCTATATTGGGGTTTCCAAATTCATCTACCCCGATATAACTAATAAAATAATTATACATTGCACAACACCTCCTAGGGGAATATTTCCCCATTTATTATTATTTTGTAGGTAATTCTCTACCACATTTAGGGCAAAATCTTATTTCATCTTCTATCTTTTTTCTGTTTGATAATTGAGTAACTAATATATACCCGAAATATTGTTGCATTTCAATTTCGCAATAATCACGTTCTATATACATATCACTATCTAATTCATGTAAGAAGAGGTCACCTCTAAATATTTCCTTTTCTGTAAATGGTTCTTGTATTAAATCAAACTCACAATATCTGCACATTATTTATTACCCCCTACTTTTTCTAATTTTTCGCATAATTCATCATATTGTAATTTACTTAATTTTTCTAATTGCACTATGTTATAATCTCTTTTAGCTCCTGCCAATATTTGCTTAGGAGTAACTCCTGCTTTATTTCCTATAGCATATAATCTTTTAATTTGTTTTTCGCTAATACCTTCACTATCTTTTTTTTCTTCATTTCCTAATAATTTATTTGTATAATCGTCAGAGTGTATTTTGTCAGTATCATCGCCGGTAGCAATTGCAAATAATTTTATAATCATATTCTTATAAGCATATGTCATCGCTTTCCCTATACCTTTGTCTTGTGTATCTACACCAGTACCACCACTTACTACTATAATAGTTTCTTGTGGATTATGAATATTAACAACCTGGTATTTTACATCAACATCGCTTATTCTATTTATACCTTTCGTCCCATCTTTTTTAGTTACTTCCTCATCTTTCCTATTGTAAACTTGTTGTATAGGATATATAACTATTCCAAACTTATTCATTTTTTCAGATACGCTTGTCATTACTTTTTCAATTGAAATAGCTTTATAAGCGTTGTTACCAAATCCTACTTTATAATCTTTTTTTAAGTATTCAATTTCACTACTTATTTGTGATATCTTCTCCCACAAATTCATTTTTTTAATTTCTTCATTATATTCTATCATTAAAATTATCCTCCTTAGGAGGGTTAATCCCTCCTTTATTTATTACACTTATTATATTACACTATAATTTATACAATGTCAACACATTTTTAATAATTATTTAATTTGTAAAGATTTTTCCCTTACAAGTTTAACTCCTTCGATTTCATTATCTTTTAAATATTCTTTTATCATAGTTTTGTTTATATCTGGCTTTTTATAGTTTAATAAATCGTCATGATTTTCCATAGCCCACAACAGGAACTTTTCTTCGTCTTGTATATTAACTTTTACAGCATTATTCCTAAATTTTATTATATTTCTAGTTGTTTCTAATTTATCTATTTTACTTATTTTCATAGTATTACTTATATATTCTTTAAGATTTTCTATAGTCTTTTGTTTGGCTTTTCTTCTCTTAGTTAAATTGTCAATTTCTTCTTTTAATGCTTTTTCTTCTGCTAATAATTGTTTAATATAACAAGCTATATTATCAATTTTATCATTTTGTGCTAAAGTTAACCCTTCCAATGTATCTTGATATGTTTTTTCATCTATTTCCTCATTTTCGTACATATACACTACTTTTAATATGCTTTCATTTATATCATATAATTTCATTTTAATATCTCCTTTAACAATATATTAAATTAACTCTATCATTATAAACCACTAAATATTTATTCACTATTTTAAAATTTCTAAAATCTATACCAATTTTTGTAACTAAATCTATTTGTTTGCATTTAATTAGAAAGTTCAATTCCCTACTTGAAACCATTTTTTTATTTATAATTCTATTTATACTTTTTATTTCTAATTCTTTTTTAACTTTATCATCATTTATCTTTTTATTTTCTAATTTCTTTTTATTTTGAATTTGTCTAAAATTTATTATTTCTTTGTTCATACAAATTGCTACCATTTTTTTATTCCTCCAATATTTTTTTTTATTTAATCTTTACAATACAACTCCTTAGTAGTAGTGGAGTTTGATTCTTTTTGCTACTACTTATCTTCTACAATTATTATTATATAGAATAACTAATACATTGTCAACACTTTTTAAGATTATTTTATCTTTTTTATTAAAATGTTTATTCTTCCATTTTCATTTACATTATATATATTATTTATTAAGTTATTTATATTTTTAGCTATCTTATTTAAATTAACTTTTTTACCTTTATTTTTAAATTCTCCTCCTGGAATTGGTGTATATCCATTTCTAATACAATATTCGTTTACCATAGCCATATTTATTCTATCAGTAATAATTCCTCTTCTAGAGCTTACTAGGTCGCATGATTCCCTTATTATAGAGTAATACAAATCCCCAACTCCATCTAGTTCCATATAATCTATTTTATTTGGATAGAGCTGATTATAAATTATAAATTTTAATTCTCTTACTCTTTTATTAGTTTCTACCTTTTTCTCTAATATATAAGCTTTAAAAGTTTCTTCTATAAATTCTTTTATATCTATATTAATATTCTTGCTGGTTTTATTAGTAAGTTTAATTATATTTCTTATTATTCTATTTAATTCAGTCATTTTCTTTTCATCTTCTTCGAAAAGTTGTGTTAATAATTCGCTATCTTTTACGTCTTTTTCTTCAATATAATCATTTGCTAATATATCAAATATTTTTTCATCTTCTAATATATCTATTATTAAATTTTCAAAATCTTGTGATTTTTCTATATTTTCTTTTTCTATTTTGGAATTAAATACTTCATTTATTATTTGTGTATTATTACTAGCTACATCTTTTAATATTTCTAATATAAAACTATCTATATAATAATTATCTTTTAAATGTTGTTTTCTGCTAACTTCATAAACCATTGTTTCATCGAGTTCCATTCTCGGATTAGCATTATATTTATCTGTTTTTATTCTTAACATAGAAGAGGTACAATTATATAACTCATTATCCCTTAGCAAATTCCAAATTATTTTATATTCTTCAAAAGAATTACAATCATAGTAATCAAACATATGTTCATTGAATCTAAAGCAATTTTTATTTGTTAATTCTGTATTAAATTCAATAAATTCTTGGATATCACTTATTTTTGTTCTTTTAACTTCTTGCTTTCTTTTATTTAGAACTAAAATACCTTTATTCCCTCCTGTAAGGCTTCTTGTCCTTGCAAACCCTTGAATTATACTTATGTCATCGAACTGCATAGAATCGGCTATTATCATTGTTGTAACACCTCTTGTATTTATATTAATACCTGTGTCTAGTACAGAAGTGCATATAGTAATCTCACAACTTAGCAGAGATTTATTTATTATATTTTCATATGCTTCGTTGTCTTTATTATTTGCGTTTATTTCAATAGCCATCTTCCCAATTTCTTTGAATTTTTCAGCTATCTCTATATTTTCTTTTATATTATTATTTATTATTAATATTTTATTTGTATCATTCTTTAATTTTTCTACTATCCAATCGGGTTTACTTTTTTTATTTGCTTCTAATCTTATTATATCCAAGCTGTCTAAATTATATGCCTTTTCTTTTCTCTCTATATTAATATAATTATTTATATTGTATTCTTCTTTAAACGCTTTATAAAAATGTTTTGTGTTAGCACTTGTAAATATTACAAATTCAGCATTTTTTATAAGTTCACTAATTTCGTCTATATTGCCTATTATATTTCTACATGCGTGTAGAAGATGGCACTCATCAATTATTAATCCATAGTTTTTTTCATAAAATTCTAATTTAGTATTGTCCTCTTCTGCTACTCCTAACTCGCTAGTCTGCAAAGAATAATTTATCATGTAAGCTTTATGTGTAGTGGCTACGATAGTTGGTTTGTCTGGCATTAGAAAGTCGTTTCCCATGAAGCTAGTGTAATTATACTTTTGGGAAATCTCTTCAACCAAACTTCTTCTAGCTGTTAAATATACTACGTTATCTACAATCTTACTTAAGTCTTTTCCGATTTCTGTGAGCATATAAGTTTTACCTAATCCTGTCCCCGCGTTTATTACAGTTGTTTTCTTAGATAATATTATTTTTTTTATTTCTTGTTCTATTTCATTACAATATTTGTCCACTTTAAATTCATGTGTAAAGTCGCTTGTAATCTCTTGCACTTGGTTTTCTTGTTTTATAGGCTTTATATATAAGTCCGTTCCCAAAATTGAATCTATAGTCTTGTATACTTCTTTCCAGTCGTTTAATCCTTTTACTTCCCTCAAATATTTGTCTAGGAAGTTGAATATTCCTGACCCTCTAAGACAACCCTCACTCCAACAAGTAATAATATTATCTCCTTTTTTAATATTTATACTACAATTAAATTCCTTTTTATTGTGACCGTGGATTGGACAATATAGATTTCCATGCCTGTCGCATTGTTCGCCAGTTATGGTTTTTACTACTTCTGACATTTTAAAATTATTATTTATATAATTAATCTTATCTCTATTTATAGTTTTATAATCTAATTTCATATAACAACCCCCCTCAAAAAGTTGATATGTATATCATACGTCAACACGCTATAAATTGCAATACTTTTAGGAAAAATGATTTCTAATTATTAAAATCTTGCAAAATTTATAATCTGACAACTTGTAAAACATAAGCAGTTTTTAGAACAAAAACGCTTACGGATTTTAACGATAGAATAGCTTTAAATAGCACCTTAAGACATGATTTTAGAGTGAAAAAATTTAAAATATCTCTTATTATATAAATATATTAATTAATTTTTATTTTTTCTTTAAATAAATAAATGCAAGTTTATAATTTGCAATCACATTAATATAAAAAAGCTAATATTTTTCCTATTATCCAACCTACTATACACGCTAAAAATATTTGTATAATTGTAAATATCAATATTTCTACTTGGTTTTTTTGTTTTTTAACTCTAACTATTTTTAAATTAGAAAAATTAGTACCTTGTTTATTATATTTTATATTTGCTTTATCTAATAGATTGGTAAAAAATTCAAATTTTATTGTAGTGTGATAAGTCCCCAACCCAAAATCTTTATGTGTTATTGTTTTACCTTTATTTAATTTTTTTAAGTTTTCTAAATATTGACCTTTAAATAATACCCCATTAACTTTTTTAATTCCCATTTTAACAACCCCTTTTTATTTGACTGTATATACATTGTATCACTCTTAATATTTTATTTCAATATTTTTTTAAAAACAAAAAAGAAGAGGTTTCCCTCTTCTCTAATTAAAATGCAATACTACTAAAGATAAAACATTTGTACCAGCTGTTTTGCTCTCTAAACTATGCCCTAATTCTGCCCAATGAGTGGCAGGGTTCGGGTTAACTAGTTGTGACATTCTTCCGGCTTGTGTGCTTGAAACTTCGCACCAGTATCCACGTGTGGATGCTAATCCGTTCGCCAATAATACATAAGCTTTACCACTTACCACTACTTTTACTGGTGAACCATCCGGCACCGAATCTTCTAATATAATACCTATAGGACTTTCTGAGTTAATAGGTGCTATATTAACTGCATTATCGTTTGTAGTAGAAGCAATTACTATAGTTCCTTTTATACTATTAGCTCCAGTTTTATTAATTAATGTTATATAATATCCTCCATCTGCACTTATTCCATTGCCATTATTTGCAATTACAGAATTTAAATATTCTAAACTAACACTTGAACTCATTTAATCACAACCTTTTTATGGAATTATAATATATGGCACTGCTGATTTTTCAGAAGCAGATAATAAATTATAATTCGTTACTGTAATATTTTGGTTAACCCATGCAGGTGTTGCAAGTTTACTATTCCAGTAGTAAAAAGATAAATCCTCTGTAACATAAGCGTAGTCAGCTAGATTTGCTATGTCATAATCAGTTTGCAATGCTAATAATGTTGCGAATTCTCCTTTGTAAGTTTCTATAGCTCCCTCGGGTAATTGGGTTAATAGAATCTTCCCAGTTCCGTCTAAAGTAGCTAAACCATTCGCTACACCCTCTATTGAATTTAAATATTCCAAACTTATTGCACTTGACATTAAATATCACTCCTTTTTTATTTAATTAGGATAAATAATAAATATTAAAAATGGATTTCTTTTAACACAAGAAGATAAATTAATATAATCCGCTTCTTTTATTTTTATAAATTTCATTCCGTTATTTTCAACAATGCATGACATATAAACACCTACTTTTCTAATTCTTTATATTTATCATGGATTTCTTTATCTACGATTCTAATATACTCCCAGTTATAACCAGCTTTTTCAAAATCTTGTTTGCATCTTTTAGCTTTTATAATCTCATTTGTAACATCACATAAACATGCTTGTGCTTTTTGTCCTTCTACTACATAGCCTTTTTCTATAAGCATATTCCCCGCAATAGACATCTCTCTGATTACGCTTTCTTCCCATTTTATATATTCGTCCAACATTTCTTCAATACTTTTTATAAGTGGTGTTTCATAAGTCCAGTCTGGTTCTAAATTCTCACCGTGTCTATCTATTATATAGTGTTGTAAACTTACACGCCTTGCTCTATCTTCACAAGAATTATATCTATGCAGTCTTTTAAATCCTTGTAATCCCCACATATGAGCCATTCTTGATATATTATCATGGAATACCTCTCCATTTGCATTTTTTTCTATTATTTGTTTAAATAATTTAATTATATCGGTTTCCATATTATAACAACCCCTTTAATTTGTTCATTAAAGAAGTATAAAGACGTGGATTAATAATTTCCATATCTTCAACCACTTCCGCAATTGTAGTAGTAAGTGTTAACGTGCCCTCTTTACCTTCTAATTTTTCAGATATGTCATAAACTAGTTGCTCAAATTCTGTTATGTCTGTTTTAGCGTCCATTTTCTTAGCAACAATAGCTTTTTCTGTTTCTTGTTTATCTGTATATTTTTCTAATTTGCTTAAATTAACTAAATTTTCTATAGAATCATTCATGGTATCGAAACATTCGCAATCCCAAGTTCCTAAATCAAGTGATTCTTTAACTTTAGACATGGATTTTTCAACAATAGATTTATTAAGTTCTTTGAGCTTATTAATTTCTTCTTTATCTATCATCTTGAAACCTCCTTTAACATTTTTATTATTAATTCATTTTGTTCTATTATTCTATTTAAATAAACTTTATCTTGTGTTTTTAATTCTTCTAGTAAATCGTCATTACTTGTTTGTTTTAGATTTTCTTCGTAATTTAATACCCCTAACAAACTTATAAATAATTGCAACGCAGTATGGTCATTAATGTTATTCATTATATTTCAAATAAAGGAACATTATTATTAATCATTAAATGGAAAGGGTCATTTCCATAAGTTACACTATATCTTCTTCTTGTGCAAAGTTGTTCACTGTGTATATAATTTCCTTTTTTACATTCTAGAGGTAATATAGTTCCGCCATCATTTACCACTGCTGGTAATTCGTCACTTCCTATTGGCAATTTTTGACATATAACCAAACAGTAATTTTCTAAATTTTCTAATTCTGTACTAGGTATAGTTATAGTTAAAACTTGGTTAGGTGCTACCCCTTTTATTTCTACGCTAGTTGATTTTAATAATCTATTACAAAGATTGCAAGGTAAATTTGAACATGCCATTTATAAATCACTCCTATTATTTTATTTTTTTATAAAAAAAGAGAGACGTTTTAAGTCCCTCTTAATCACCTCTTTTGAGGGAAATTTTATTTAATTAGCATAAACCACAGTTTGTTATAACGCTTGAAGCTGGTGCGTATGGTGAACAACTAGGATATGCAGGTACTGGGAATGGTCTTAAGTTAGATATTAACATATCATTTTGAGAACATATGTCTGCTCGTCTTCTAGTTTCATTTAATTCATCTCTTAAGTTTTGTACTTCTGTAGCACACATTTTGTCAAGTATAGCTTGAGTGTTAGCAGTTGCGTTTGCTATTATGTCCCTAGTATTATTTAAGTTTTCAAATTTTACCGAATCAATATTTCTATTAGTTTCACAACAACATTGTTGACCTGCGAATCTATTTTCTGCAATACTTGCGTTTACTCCTGCGAATCCTGAACATACATCTCTTGATGTTTGCATGTTTTGATTAGAAATTTGTAAGAAATCAGTGTTTAGTCCCTGACTTAAGTTTGTGTATAAAAAGTCGTTTGAAATTTCACCTCTTGCGTTTCCATTTCCTCCAAAACCATTACCACCCATCGCTAGTAAAAAGAATAATAAAAGTACCCAAGAGCCATTACCGCCACCGAAACCATCATTGCCACCTTTTACGTCCATTGTTGGAATTATTCCTTGTAAATCAGCCATAGCCATTTTACCTCCTCCTATATTTAAAAAAATATTTATTTATATTAAAGCTTTTTAAAGCTTAATACCAAACTTACTTGCCATTTGATTTAATTGATTTTGGTCAATACCTTTTTGTTTAGCTATATTAGCTATGATTTGTTTAGGGTCATTACCGCTGTTCATCATGTTTTGTGCTTGTTGCATTTGTGGACTATTTCCAAACATTCCCATTATTTGATTAGGATTTATTTGACCCCCACCCATGACTATATTCATGAGCATTTGCATCGGATTAACATTATTCATTTTTTGCACCTCCTAGGTTTTCCAATAACGAATCTAAAACTCCTTTTACTTTATTAAATTCGTCTTTTTTTACATATTCATCTAAATCTATATTATCTTTTTTGGTTTCTTCTTTATTTTCTGTTAATTTATAAGTTCTTAATGCTACCGTTCCGTCAAGTTGCAATTGTTTTGTATATATAATATTTCCTGTAGTAGCTGGAAAATAAGTAATTGTTCCATCTAATGGAATATTAAATCCCCTAACTGTTTCTAAATCTGCAACTTGTTGACCTTGTAAAATATTTACGCTTTGTTGTTGAGGTTGAAACTGTTGTTGAGGCTGTTGCATTTGTTGTAATTGTTGCATTTGTTGCTGAATATTTGGACTTCCGTATGGATTTGCTTGTGCTGTATAAGCATTATACCCGCCATAATTGTTATATCCTAAAGCCATTTTATATCCTCCTTATTTTTCTCTTTACTATAATTTTATCACTTACAAAATAAAAGTCTGTATTAATTTAGAGCGAAATTTGAGTAATTTATTAGTAATTTTGGGCATAAAAAAAGAAGAGGGGTCAACCTCTTCATAAGAAAAATAAAAATTTTGGAGAATAATTTTTTAATAAAAAAATCTTAATGTATGTGTATATTATATCACTTTAATTAACATAAATCAACTACAGCCAATTTCTTTTTCAGCCTTTATTTTATCATTTTTCTTCTTTTCTTGGTCTTTATAATATTGAGCCATAAACTCTTCTTTAGTCATCTTCATTATTGTTCTATCTCCTTACATGCTATAATTTCATTCATTGAACTTAATTTTAAATATTCTCTAGTACATAAATTAGTTAAATAATTTGAATATGCTACTGGATTATCTATACCTTTAAAAGTTTTCTTTATTTGATTTACTAATTCTTGTTTACAATCCATTTTTAACACTCCTTATTTTTCTTTATACTTTATTATATGTTATTTATTAGAAAATGTTACACCGACTAATAAATTTAAAGTTTCTTCTAATTCATAAAATCTTTTTTTAATTTCTATATAATCAATATTATTTTCTAAATCTCCAGCAATACATTTATAATCACATTTTTCTATATTTTCAAAAAGTTCTTTCATATTTTTCATTTTATAACCACCTCTATACATTATTTTCTTTTACTATTTTAACTAAACAATCAGTAACCATTTGTGTTAAATCTGTGTAATTAGCTTTTGCAACTTTTATAGCTCTTGCTTTAAGTTCTTTATTAATTCTCATGTGAATAAAATCATCTTTAGTTAAATCATTATTATCGTTGTTTTCCATTTTATTTTCCCCCTAAATTATTTATTGTCTTAATTATATACCAATGTGGTCACATTGTCAACTACCTAGCCGAAGGAGATTAATTTAGAAAAGTGATATACATTAAATTTATACATTATTAAAAAAATAAAAAAATAAAATAATATTTATATATAAGAGTACATTTATAATTTTATTGGCATCAAATCATATTCAAACATGCTATTTAAAGCAATTCTTTAGTAAATTTGCGAAAGCACTTTTTCTCTGAAAACTGCTCCGATTTTACAAGTTGTCAGATGGATTTTTTGTATATTTATTTGCTATTTAAGCGTTTACTTTGTATATTTATTCAGTTATAAGGAATAAAAAAAGAAGGTTATTTGCTAACCCTCCAAAATTGTTTTTATCGATTTTTCTTTTTCCCACACTTTTCCCATTTTATTATAAGCATTTTTCCTATATTTAGTGATACTACTTCTACTTATATTTAAAATCTCTGCTGTCTGTTCTTCTGTATAGCCTTTAATGTCCACATATTCTATCGCTACACGTTCTTTTTCTTTAAGATTGACCAATTCCAAAGCTAGAATTAAAAGTGGCTTAGAGGGGCAATCTAACACCCTCTTCACCTGACTTCTACTTAACATTATTTTTTCTTCCTAATTCTTACTTTTTTCTTTTTAGTAGTTTTTGTTTGTGTAGCTTTTCCCATTTAATATCACCCCTATAAATTAATTTTCATTTTCGTTGTGCGTAGCTTCATCATTATATTGGTTGCCATCAATGTTGTTTATTTTTGTATTATCTCCTTCTACAGTTTGTGTAGTTGTTGTGGTAGAAGTTTGCATGTCTATTTCATAAGTATTTAGGAAATATAATACTCCTCCCACCAGCACAAATGTCTGTAGCAACATAGAACATATACAAATTATCATAACATTTCTGTCTTTATTCCTGTTTTCCCTTTGTAGATTTAAAAAACCTTTAAAGGTTTCATTAAAACATTCCTGTAGTTTATTCTCCCCCATCTTTTAACCTTCTTTCTATTTTAATATTGTGGCCATAAAATAACCTATACAAGCTGTTATAATTCCAGTTATTATTATATCCCACTTGCGAAGAGGTCTTTCTTTTATTTCTTTTACATCTATTTTCAACTCACTCATACATTCCATAATAGATTCATATTGAAATAATTGAAGCTTTCTATCTCCTTCAATGTCGCTTAATCTTTTATCATGTAGCCTTAATTCTTGTTTAATCTGTTCTATTTCTTTAACATAGTCTGAAATATCCATTATTTATCTTTATCCTCATCTTTACAATTCTTACAAAGATAAATACCTTGTGTAGTTGGGTCATTTACAACCCCCAATAATATTAAAATAGAACAAATAATTTGAACCGTATTATTTAGCCATTCCATATCTACTTTAACACCTAATTGAATCAATAACATGCCCATCAATCCAACCAATGATATTATTGTAGAAGGGTGTTTAAATCTATTTAAAAGCTCTTGCATTACATTTTACCTCCTATTCTAATAATTTTACATAGTCAGCACTTACATAGCCTAGATAGTCATAATAACTAACAAAATGCCACCCTATTTCTGTCCATAATATATGAAATAATCCATTGGGTTTTATACTTGTTATTATCTTAGAAGAATCCGAAGGACATTCTCGTATATTTAAGCCTGTAGTTACATTTTTTGTAGTTGCTTTTATATCACTTTTAACTTCTTGTATTATTTCTTTTTCTTTTATATTATCATCAATTGCATTGCATATATTAAATGATAAAGTTTTCCAAGAATCTGGTGACCATATTTCGATATCTTTTTCACTATCGCAGAAACATGTTTCGAAAATTATTGCTGGTGCATAAGAATATTTTAAATCGTGCAATCCTGTACTAACTTTAACACCTCTATTATAAAAACCTAATTTTTCATAATTTTCTGTCATTTTATTAGCAATATTATAAGCTAATCCACTATCTTTATATACCCATGCTTCAGTACCGTGTGCATTGCCGTTAAAACTGTTCATGTGCAGAGATAAATATAAATCTACTTTATTACTATTAGCGTTTGTAGTTCCTTCTCTGAGTTCAGAACTTTCTGTATTAGCATTGCTATTGCAATCTATAACTTCATGCCCATGTTTCTCTAATGTATCTTTTACATATCTATATAAACTTT
This sequence comes from Bacteroidales bacterium, assembly GCA_003559475.1. GTDB lineage: Bacteria > Bacteroidota > Bacteroidia > Bacteroidales > UBA7960 > PUKZ01. Next base: position 18,877 of record PWLF01000257.1, on the reverse strand, counting down.
GCATTTGTTCGTATTCATTTCTTAAACCAACAGCACCCAAACAATTAGCTGAGTGTCCACCTCTTAATCCTATTTTCACAATATCACCTCTTTAATAAATTATAACATTTATTCAAATTCAAATCAAATTTAAAGCAATTTCATTAATGCCATGCTTGGAGAAACGATTATTTCTGTATTTTCTTCTAAAAAATCAATATCTGTATATCTTTCAAATATATTATCAAAATCTTTTATATTTATTTGTTCTTTACTATTTACATCTTTTTTTAATTTATACATTCCTTCTTTATATAATTTTCTATGAGTTTCTAAATCTATTCGAATATAATTATCTTTATCATTTTCTATAACTTGATTGTGTTCCTTTATTTCATCATCATAAAAACCCATTATTTTAAAACCATTTTTCCTAAAATAAATCATTTTATCACCTCCTAATATCCTATCGCCAATACTTCTATAGCGTAAGCTTTTCCTGATTCCATGGTTCCTGTGAAACTAAAGCCTTCCTTGTTTTTATTCCATATTTCAGAATTTTTAAGACCAAATATATCACTTCCAATTCTTCTACCACATATATTGATTCCTATTAATCCATTTGGAAAGGCAGTCTCGAATTTTACATCTCTTCCGTACGGATACGTTCCACTATCTATTTGGAAAAAATCTGAATAAAACATTAATTTTGCATTATTAGCCATTTTTAAAGTTGTATTAGTTCCACTTTGGCTTATAGAAAAAGAATTTATAGTGTTTGTTAAATTTGTATTTAAACTATTTATAGAAGAAATATTTTTGTTTATATCTGTTGTATTTTTATTTATATTAGTTGTATTTGTATTTATTATATTAATATTATCTTCTATTATATTATTAAAATTATTTAATTCAATAGAATTTGTTAACATAGCACTATTAAAAGTTATTGGATAAGTTAATTCTAAATTTGGATAAAAAGTATCTTCAAAAGTTACTATACCATCTGCAAAACATTGTAGAGATTTGTTTTCTTTTATATCTTCAAAAGTTGGTGTTGATTTAATAAAATAAACAATTGTATTATTTTGCATTAACCATTTTTTAAATCCTGCCAAATTTGGAGTAGATAATTTATTTTTTAATATTTTTAAATAAATTTTATTTTCATTACAAGAAACACCTTCTTTGTCGTCAGTTCCATGATTCAAACCAAAACTAAATTTATCACTTATTATTCTATTATCACCTTTTTCACTTGCACCACCATTTTGGTAAACTAATTCCATTTGGAAATAATCAATACTATCTATATTATTATCAACCCAATTTTCGGAACCATTAAAAATAACTTTATCAACATTTCTAATTATCTTATTATTTTTATCATAAATATCACAAATCCCATTTGGCAATCCTGATAATATTATATTATCTAATTCCAATATATCTCTTTGACTAGGAACAAATTCTTGGTTTTTTGTTTCTTCTATTATTTGTATATCTCCCCATGAAAATGTTTTATTTTCTATAGTTTCTAAATTAGTATAAAAACAAAGCAAAAATTTATTTTCATTAGCTGAATTAAATATAAAACTAAATTCATTACCGTCTAATAAATCCCCATACATAGTATCAGTATTTTTTATTCTCATCATTACAGCAGAATTTTTATTTCCTAGATTATTTAATCTTTTACCTTTTATTATATATTTAGTATTTTTCTTTAAATACATGTCAAAACAAATTCTTTGGTTAATTTCATTACCCAAAATATCAATACCATTTTCTTTTATATTTACAAATGGAATATTATTATAGGACACATTGTTATAAGTTATATTAGCCATATTAATATTATTACTTATAATTTTTATTGGGCTAAGTTCTCCAATGCTTTTTATTCCTTCAAAACAAGAGGGTTCTTGTTTATTTGTCCAATCACCTTCTAAAACTAAAAGATTACTAATATAAATATAATCACCTTTAATCATTTCGTTAGTATGAACGCCTATAGTTAAAGCTTCTACAAAACCAGTTTCAGGTGTTTTAATTTTTATTTTTCTATTAATTGAATTTGTTGTAGTGGATATAATTTGTTTATTTACAGCAAAATCATTACCAATTTTAAACCCTAAACTACAATTTTTTCCTTGAATTTTTGTTGTATCTATATTAAAAAAAACTGTATATTCTGTATTACATTTAAAAATATTGGTATTATATGAAATAACGTTGCTACCTTGTACTGTATTTTCTGCCTTTACACCTATAGTATCTATTGTTATTGTAGGAGCTCCATCCCCATTTACTTCTGAATTTTTAAAATTAATAATATTAATCAAAGTATTACCCTTTATACCAACATTTTTAAAATAACCATTTCTACAATCTAAAGTATCATTTATATAGTTTGTAGTTGTTATATCTTTAAAATAGCTAGAATATTCTTTTGTAGGAATTACATTAGCATCAGCAATATTTTTATTAACATCTTGTATTAAATTTTCAACACTCTTCTTTTCTGTTTCTATTGTATTTACTAATATATTTTTTTGATTATCTGCATTTTTAACTTCATTCCTAAGTTCTTCTAAAGAAGTTATTATATTTTTAGAAGGAATATCTCCTGCACTAATTGCTCCTCTTTTTATATCTACATTAATATTCCAAGTACCAGTAACTTCATCGCCTTTATAAAGTATTATTTGTAATCTGCCTAACCCTGATATTCTAGTAAAATCTTTATCTGCAACAAATAAAATTTCATCTTTACTTATAGTTATATTATTAGTTTGTATTATGAATGTTTTATCAGATTTTAACATTTCAGCCCTAACACTATAGCCAGTCGCGTCGAAAGGAATCATATTATTAAACAATTTAAATTGTATTGGTAAAGTATAGTTTTGCATTATCTCTGTTTTTATATCATTAGCTATTTGCGTATCTATATTTATAATTTTATATTTCATTTTATAACCTCCTAGATTATAACACCTTGTTCTAAAGGTGCTGTATTTATTATTCTTTCATCTGATTCAAAATTAAATGATGGTTTGAAAGCTTTATAAAATGGTTTTGGTGGTTCTATGACTTTTAATCTTTCATCTTCAAACCCATTTCTATGTCTAGTTACAACCCAATCAAATTCAAATTCATCTTTTTCACTTTCTACTATAAAATAATCATTTTCTTGTTCTAATATTCTATAATCTCCCCAACTGTATTTAAATATTTCGATTGTATATCTTCCGATAGTGCTTTCTAAAAATATATCATCTAAATAAATTTTACAGATATTATTTTCGGTTTTACATCTTCTTTTAGACCTTTCAGTAAGATAACTTTCACAATCTTCTATACTATAATAAGCTACTTTGCCATGTTTAACGGTCTCTTGGACACAATTTTTATTACCGCTTACTGTAAAATCTCCCACAATAGTAGTGTCTGACCAAATTGTAGATTTACTTCCGGAAAAACTAGCAAAAGTTTTTTTGCTTGAATCTGCTAAATTTATATTATTATTACTTTTTAATACTAAATTATTTTCAAGTGAGCCAAAAATTTCATTTGTTGTATTTTGGAAAAATAAAGAATTATAAATTATAGAATCAGTATAAATTTGAATAGGTGCGAATTTATTAGTATCTTGTTTTCTTTTATTTAATTTATCTAATAAAATATATCCCCTTGCTATGAAGCCATTTTTTTCGTTAAATTCTTCTTCTACATAAGATAAGGTCATATAATTATTTAAATTATGTGCTAATACTAAACCCGGGGCATTAGATGTTGTTATTGAACGTGAACTATAAATAGCAGAGGTTGGCGTTACTTGACGTTTTTCATCTTCCCAGTCATAAAAATATTGACTTTGACCTTCTATAGTTATCCCATTATATCCATTCTTTTTGAATTTTATACCGCTTTCTTTAGAGCTTAAATCTATTTGCAGACTTCCGTCCCAGTTTTGAATTAATACAGTTGATAAAATTCCTGTACTTATCAAACTAGCATTTATTTTACCATCTATAGTAAAACCATACTCATAACGCCCATAGTAACCAGTTTGGCTAAACCCAAGACCATTCCTATTAAGTCTAACAACATTTACAGAAGTATTTATATCTTTAGAATCCATTATTAATATTTCATTTTGCTTTGCTATTACATAACTATCTTTTATACCGCTATTCATTAAAGCATTTATATAGTCACCTAACCCATTAGCACCTTGTTTTTGTGCTTTGTCTAGTTCTGCAATTATTTGAGAAACATTAGGAGGAGTTAATTTTATATCTTTATTGCTTAATTTAGTGGATAATCTTCTATCTAACTTCGGAGAATATTCTCTCTCTATAACTCTAACTATTATATCTGTATTATAAGTATCTTCTTTTACTGTAATTGTATCACCTATCCCGGCATATTCTGTTAAGCCATAATTTTTATATTCTTCTGTTTTATACAATTCCACAAAATTAATATTATATTCTGCTGTTATTATATCAATATGATTTTTACTAAATTCTAATTCTGCACGCCTTTTTAATTCCGTTTGTGCTTGTGCTAAAGTGTCATATCCTTCGGGGTCATTTTCTGTTTTTAACTTTACATCTTCGTACTTAATTTCCTTAAAGAACTGTCTAGGATAATTATTAACCAATGGAGATATTACTCTATCTGCTTTTATACCATCGAATCCAACTGGATATATTACTGTGCAAAGAGAATCTATATTTGTTTTAATTTCAAATCCTATCAAATTTTTTTTACTTTGTATTATTATATCTTTATCCTGTCCAACTCTATTGTTAATAGCTAAATTATATTTATTCCTATATATTTCTCCACCCCATCGTTCTAAGAATGAATTGTCATTGTCAAATAAGGCTTTATATACATTCATATACATATAATAAGCTGTATTTATTTTAGTTATATTACTTGTTGCTATTATTTCATTTTTACCTTTAGCACCATTAAAAATATATTGAATTGCACTAGTTCCACTTTGGTTAGTAGGTCTGACATCTTCCAACCATAAATTTAAAGTATCCGATATAGTTATTTGCCTAGCATAAATTTCTATTTCTTTTTTATTTTTCCTTACATTACATATTCTAAATACTTCGTCACCAAATTCGTCAGAAACTCTTATTATAGAACCTTCTACAAATAAATTATAAAGTTCTTTTGGCTTTTCTTTATCAACTATTAAGACGGATTGATAATCAAATTTATCATTTAATCCTTCTGTTATTTTATCGCTTATTATTAAATCATCTATAATATAGTCACCGTTAGTCGTCAAAACTTCTTCTCTAGTACTTTTACCACTAAATAGACAAGTAAAACTTCTCAAATCATCACCCCACAAAAATCGTATTGCTTAATATTTCAAATTTATTGATAGTTCCAGCCCAGGATATTTTATTATATCCATTTTTTAATACAGGAAAATCCCCTATCATTTTCTTACTTATACTTTGATTATTTTTATCTAATATCTCAATTAATTCACTATCTATATATACATAATCATTTACTGATTTTAATTGTAATTCTTCACCATTTATTATTATAGATATATTTTGATTGGAAGAGGGTAATGTTAGTTTAATGTTTGGACTTCCTTCTAAATCTCCTTTATAAAATAAATCATAATTATTTGTTATAGTTTCCCAATATTCTTCTGTTTTATATAAGAAAGGTTCGCAATTAAAAGTTGTTTCTAATACTGCATTTGCATGTTTTTCGTCTGATATTTTATCACATATAACATTTTTAACTTTATAACATTTTTCTCTATAATCATCAAAGAATAATCTATTATCTTTTATATTATTTAACCATAAATTAACTTCTCTTTGTCTATCTTTATATCTTTTTATATCAAATATTTTTAAATTTAAATCAAATTGAATGTCTTTATAATTACCAGTTTTTCTAGTTAAACTACCTTTTCTTCTTCCTTCGACTGGTATAAGTTCAATTTCTTCTTGTATCACAGGATAATCTACTTTATCAATTATTCCTATTCCAAAACTAAATGAATTTCTGCCATTAAACCAAAACGAATTTATCACAAAATCACCTCCTTATATAATTATACCATCAAAAAAAGGAGGTGTAAAACCTCCTATATTAATAAGAAAAAGCAGTTGTAGTCATTCTATTATAGTCTTCCAATTCTCCTTGATGTGGTGCCACTGTCTTTCTTACAAATTCCTGTCCGTCTATATCCATTTTAAAATCTATACTAAACATAGTTTTTAAACTATCTTTAAAATCATCTTGCTTATAGTAAGGGATAGGTACTCTAGCACTATTTACAGTATCTTTCATACTTTCTTGAATATCTTTATTAACGTTATCCATTTCGTCTATAAAACCTACTCCAAACCCTTGAGCTGTGTATTGACCTACCTCTTTTTTCATTACCCTAGAAGGTGAGTGTATTCCTAAAGCCCCTTTAAATCCTTTCACAACTCCACTAGCAAATCCACCTATTTTTTCTTTTAACCAACCTGCCATTCCTGTTATACCATTCCATATACCTTTTACTATATTTTTCCCAATATCTAGCATTTTACCTGGTATATCAGAAATTGTATCAACTATTGCGTGGAAAACATCTTTTGCCGAATTTTTGGCACTAGTAACCATATCACTTCCCCATTTAACAAGTTTATTCCAAGTATCTAGTAACCATTTAGCAACTTTACCAGGCATTTCAGAAAACCAATCCCCTACTCCATCAACTAAAGTATTTATTTTTTCGTTCGCTGTATTCCACATATCAGAACACCAACTCTTGAATTTATCCCATGTATATAATAGCCAAGCAGAAATTTTAGTAGGTAATTGAGAAAACCATTCACCAATACCATTTATTAAATTTGCCATTCCCTCACTTGCTGTTGTCCACAAATTAGTAACCCAAGTTTTAAAATCTTCCCAAACTTGTGCCAACCATTCACCAATTTTGGCAGGTAATTCTGAAAACCATTCCCCTATAGATGTAATTAAATTAGGTATCATTTCAGTCCAAAAAGTAACAAATCCTTCCCACCACGTTGTAGCTAATATATATATATATCCTAATATAGTTCCTATTGCCTCGCCTATTTTCCTTGGTGCTTCATTGAAAAATGTTGTTATTCCTTCCCAAATTTTTCCTGGTAATTCTCCAAGCCATTGCAAAACATCATTAACAAAATTAGGTATACTTTCAGTAAAAAACGTTACAATAGCGTTCCAGCCTTCTTTAAAAAAGTTCCCTATATCTTCCACAAATCCGTCTATAAACTCCTTAAATCCATCACAGTTATTATATAAAAGTGCAAAAGCTCCAGCGAACGGATTAACTAAAAACAATAATATTTCTTTCCAATTATTTTTAAAGAAATCAATTATTTTCCCAAATACTTCGGGTATAGTTTCAGTAAAAAAACTGCTTATAGCATTCCAAGCGTCAATCGCTTTAGTTTTAATAGTATCCCACAGATTAATCCAAAATTCTCTAAATCCTTCGCAGTTATTCCATAGATATATAAAACCAGCTACTAATGCCCCTATTGCTAATACAACCCAGCCAATAGGAGTTTCTATAAATGCTAGGCTTAATAATTTTGTTGCTTTTTCCGCTAACCCCATAGAACCCACCATTTTGCCAACACCATCTGATAATAATCCTATATTGGTTTTAAATTTACCTATATTGTCAACTATTTCATTTACTGTCATTATTGCCTTCAAAGTACCCCATACAGCTACTATGCCAATTATAGCGTCCTTTATAGCTATGAAAGCCACTAAAGCACCTGTTCCGAAAGTTTCTTGTATACTTTCTTTTAAAGCACTCATAAAACTTTGACCTTCTGTCATTTTCTCGTTTATACCGTCAACTAATTCAATTATTTTAGGCATAACTTCATTCAATTTGTTAAATAATGGTTCAATTATTTTACCAGCTATCATACCAAGATTATCTTTTAAAGTAGACATCATACCGTCAAATGTTTTGGATTGATTAGCCATAGCTCCAGTAGTTTTACTTGCTATGCTATCAATAGCTTGATTATATATATCAGCTGATATTTTACCTTCACTAGCCATCTTTTTAACTTCTGCAACGCTTTTACCTGTAACTTCTGCTAATGCCTTATAAATTGGTACACCTCTATCTTGTAATATATTTAAATCTTCTGTATATGCGACCGTCGCTTGTTGAACTTGGCTATATTGTCTTACCATTTCTTTAAGTGAATCTTCTTGTATTCCGAAAGCTCCTCCAATATCTCCAAATTTTGTCAATTGGTCAAAAAGTGCTTGACCTTCAAAATCTGCATTATGGAGTTGTTTAGCCATTGCATCAACTCCCATTTTTGTGAAAGGTGTTTTACTTGCATATTGTTCAATATCTTTCATCATATTTTGAGCATTTTCTTGTGTCCCTAGTAGAGTTTTCCATGCTACCGTAGAACTTTGAAGACTAGAATTATATTCTATACCCATTTTGGTTACTGCTGTTTTTAAAATACCTACCCCAATTGCTCCTTTTTTAACAAATCCGTCTAAAATTTGGAATCCTTTTGTCTGTCCTATTCCTTCTATGCCTTTTTTTGCCCCTTTTATACCTGCTTTAAACTCCTTATCGTCTATTCCTAAAACGGCTTTAAGGTTAAATAAATTCATATTATTCCCTCCTTTTTAACAAGAAAGGCGTGAGTTTAACCCCACGCCCCCTTGAATTTATTTATTATATCTTGTTCTATTTCTTCGCTTGTTCTATTATCTTGTTCTATATTTTTATTATCTATTTTATCGAATAGTTTTTTAATACTATCTAAAGGTTTTTTTACATTAGCACCTTGAACTAATATATTTAGAGAGCTGGTTACATAATCTTTATAAATGAATTCTTTATTTTCTTCTTTTAAATATTCCTTCAAATATAAATTAAAAGTTTTAAAATTCATTTTTCTAGTAACTGTGTTAGCTATAAATATTATTTTAGAGCCTCCAATTTCTGCAATGATGTAAAAAAACTTAATAGCTCCTTATCTTGTATTAATTCATTTATTCTATTAATATTTTTAAAAATATTTTCTTCTTGTATTTCTTTCAAAGTAACATTGTCCATTATTGCTAAAATCATTTGTACATCGTTTTTATGGTCTTTAAAAATTACTGGTATTAATTTAGTGAAGTTTTTAAATCCCAATTCAAATCCTATTTCTTCTATTTCTTCTTTTTTATCTTCTTCATATTTTACTTTATTTTTTAATATTTCCATAAGTTTTTTATCTTCTATTATGTTGGAAATATGAGGAGTTATCTCGCACAAAATATCCATAGTTTTATCTGCACTAATTTGACTTAATTTCATATTAATATACCTCTCTTTTTTAAACTATTTTTTTAGTAGGGACATGAATTTCGAACGGAACTTCATCGGGATTAGTCATAGTTTTATTACCGGTTAATTCCAATTCTATTTTACCATTGTCTTTATCGGCAAAAGTAAAGTTTAAACCATTTGTATTTATTACATTTTTTATTTCTATTATAATAGGTATATTTGAGCCTTGTTGTGTGCCTAACCAACATATATTATCTATATAGTCAGTATCTCGTATATCGTTTCTAGCTGTTATTTTATCATATAATTCAGTTTCTTCAGCTTTTTTAATATCACTAGCACATAATGCCAATTTAAAATTCTCAGCTGTTGATTCCGCTAATGTAGTAGTCAATTTTATTTCCCAACTATCTATTTTATTGCCACCTATATAATTTCCTCTAGCTCCGTCAATATTTTCAAGTGTATTTCTCATTTCTGGTATAGCAGTAAATGAACCGCCACCGCTTGTTGCTCCTAATTTTTCACTTCCCTCTGGTAAAATATCGTCAAAAGTTTCACCGTCTTTAATTTCTAATATTGATTTTCCTAAAGCTTCAATATCTTTTATACTTTTCAAAAATACTCCAGCATCTAATTGTAAATTTTTAGCTGTGTTTGGTGTAAATGCGTTTAAAGTTCTTCCCATTTTTTAATTCCTCCTTTTTAATAAACATTATATTCTATTACAGAATAAACACTCTTTATAAATTTTTGTTCATCTTCTACCATAAACTGTAAAAAAGGCGAACCTTTTCTCATATATATATAAGTACCATTTTTATTTATTGTAATACCTTCACCTATTTCATCACTTAATTTTTGTGCTAAAGTTAAAATACTTTTTACACTTTGAGATTGGTCATAAATTTTAACTTGTATTAAACTAGAATCGTCCCAAGCTAAATTATCTAATGTATAAGTCAAATAAGGATATTTAGAACCGTCAGGCACTACATTTTGTAAATAAGATGGACATATATCACTAAAAAATTCATATAATAAACTTGCTTGGTCTAAAAAATTGCTCATAAATTCACCCCTATTCTGATGTAGGCAGTAGGTCGAACAATTCAGCTGTGGCATATCTTAAATTCAAAGTAGCAAATTTAGGCGGTATATTTTCTGTATTATTTAAACTTTTTATTTTAAAAGTTTGTTGGTCTGATTTTCTTTTTATTATATCATTAAACTCTAAAAAAACATTATTTTCAGTTGTAACTGTATATATATTTGTTACACCTTGTTTTTCTGCTATCTTAGCTTCTATGCTATTATCTAAATTTATATACCCTTTAAATTCTGCCCCATCTTTCCAAATTGTTTCAAACCCTCCCATACCGTCAGGTATTGATACTTTATCAAGAAAAATCAAAGACTCAAATATATCTTGTATCATATGCTCTTACACCTCCTAAAATCATCGTATATTTTTCTATAAGGAGATAATTCTATTGAGAATACATCTTTCCAAGTTGTTAATTGTCCGTTTACAGTAGTTTTACTATAAGAATATCCCATCGGAAAACTTTCTGATATTATATCGGTTTTAACTTGTTTTTCATTGAATTTTTTTATTTCTTCGCATGTTTTTATAAAATCTCTTGGTACACTTAAAGAACAAATATATCCTGTAAATAATTCTGTATTAAGTTCTTCTTCTAAAGTAATTATATTATTTTCTACTTTAGTTATTTTATAAACTCCATCATTTAAAATTGAATCTTTTATTAGAATATATTGTCCTGCCAAGTATTTTCCTCTTACTTCTATTGTATTATTTAATATAGAGTATTCTCCATATTCTTTGAAATTAAAAAAATAATTATTTAAATATTTCATTATATTATACATTTTATATCCTCCTTTTATAATTATACCAAAAAAATCGGTAGTATTCAAACTACCGACATTTGAGGTTATTTATATATTTAATATGAAATTAGCTTATTAAACTTCACCTGTTTTTTTATAAACATATATAGCATTCTTTTTGTTGTTTAATACAAATGCATCATAGTATATTCTGCCTTCTACTAGCCAGCCGTTTATACCAGGTGGATTGTCATGAGTTTTATATTCTGTAAGTTTTTCGGCTCCTACTGTTGCCATTGCGGAAGTTATAACGAATTCTACATCTTCAGGTAAATATACAGAAGGAGCATATATTAATTGTATTCCTTCTATCATTCCTACAGAACCTTTAGCCAACATGTCTTGTGCCATGTCACTAGCTTTTATAAATCCATCATCTTGTCTTATTGCTTTATAAAAAGATGTTGATATATATGCAAAACATGAAGCTAATGGAACTTTATTTTCTAATAAAGTTGTTACTCCATCTAAAAATGAAGTATAAGCATTTGTTTTATCTATAACTGCACCAGTTTCAACTTTACCAGCTTTAGAGCATATAACACTTAATCTATAAGTATCTATTTCTGGAATTATAACTTCGTCAATTTGTCTTGCTAATGCTTTTCCTGCTTCTAAAGTCATTAAAGTATCTGTATAGTTTCTTCTATCTATAGTGAATGTAAAAGACCTATCCTTCTTTAATACTTCTGTTTGTAATTCATTTTCTAATTCCTTTGGTGTACCATATCTACTTGACCCACTCATAGTATAATCGGTCATAGGAACAGTTGGTACTGAATATATATTTATTGTATTAACTCCATTAAAGTCGTATTCTCTGTTTATTGCTCTTTCTGTAAGTGCTTGTAATTTCATTCTTTCGTCAATTTTACTTTCATACTTTGACGCATGGTTAACTGCCATTTGATTCACTCCTTTTTATTTGTTTTAATTATCAAATCCCATCAAAAATGGGTCTTTTTCGCTAGGGTTATTTGCTGGTGGTGTAGATGGTTCAACCCCTGTTGTTTGTGTAGATGTATAAAAGTCAGAATAATTCTCTTTCAAACTCTTGCCAATGTTTTCCCAATCTTTTATATTATCATCTTCAAACTCCAACGAGTTGATATCTACCTCTTTTACTAATAAATTAACTAATTTATCGCTTGTTATTCCATCTTTTTTTAATTGGTCTTTTATTTTATTTATTTTAGTAGCTTGTGTACTTTTTTTCTCTATATCAATCTTATAATTATTAAATTCCTCTTCTTTATTAGCTAATTGAGTTTTAAGTTGTTCAAGCTCCCCATTTACTGCACATAAATCGTCAGCTTTTTCTTTTAAACTTTCTAATTCAACGACTTTCTTATTATATTGTGCCTTTGGGATAAACTCTTTGTGTAGTTCTCCATTTATAGCCTTAGAACATTGCTCGGCTAGTTCGCTCTCTATTCCACTAGAGATTAATATTTGTTTTAAATCCATTTTATAATCCTCCTCAAAATTTTATAGTGATTTCCACTAATTTAATTATATAACACGAATTTTTTTTTGTCAATTTGCTGTCAATGTACGTATAAATATGCAAGAAGTAAATTAAAAACTTGCAAAAAGCACTAAAAATAGCGTGTTGACAACGTCACAATTTTGGAGCAGTTTTTTTTGGAAAAGTGCTTACGTCACTCTGCTAAAGGATTGGCTTATTTACTGGGTTTGTAGCCAGTCGAGGCTCAATATTATTAAAAAAGTTCCTTATTATATAAATATCTTTTTATTTTTTTATAAATTATTTATTTAGAAAGGTAATGCAATTATGATATATGCAATTTCAATCTTTTCATCTTCAATTAATAACTTCCTAAGTTAACTTACTACAGTCAGGCTATTGACAATGTGACCACAATCTGATAGAATATAATTAACAAATCAAAGAGGTGATATTAAATGTTAGTTAGGAAAATAAGAAATATTGCTACTAATAAAATAAAATATATTACTATAGAAAAGCTTATTAAAAATAACAAATTACCTTTGGGTTATGAATTTACAGAATCGGGTCTATGGTTTGATGATTACTTATTAAATGAAGAGGAGAGAAATAACATATTATGAAAATAAGAAAAATAAGAAACGAATATAATAAAAAAGAAGGTTATATAACTTTAAATACTTTTTTAAATGAAGGTTTACCATACTTGTGTGATTTTATACAAAAAGACTGGATTGAACATACACAAATATCAAATCAGAAAGGAATTGAAATAATATGAAATTAGGAATTAGAAAAATAAATCTTAAAAATAGAATAAAATCTCGTACTACTGCTAAACTTAAAAGAAAAGCTAAAAAAGCATTTATACCTTGGTATGGTAAAAAAGGTATGGGGTGGATTAATGACCCTCATAAAGCTTTATATAACAAGATATATAATAAGACTACAATTAGTGTAGATGATACTGTAAAACTGTTTACAAAAGGAGATAGCATGGATTTCAGGTCATTCCATGAGTTTTATCTTAACTTAGATAGAGAATCTAAAAAAGAATTCAAACATGTCTTTGTTAAGCTTAGAAAAGAACACAATAAAAAACAGTTAGAAGAAATAAAAGAAGTGTTTAGAGATGTAAAAGTACAATGCAAAAAAACTTTGAACATAATTAAAACAAATACGCCTAATAAATATTATAAAAATTGCATAGCTTATAGATTTTTAGGTGTTACAATTATAGGAAGTATATTAAGTGCAATATTCCCAATTCCAGTAGGAGTTATATTCTTTCCTTCTATGTTAATTTATTTAATAATTATATTAATAAAATTTAATAAAATAAACAAAAAATATAAGAGGTAGTTAATACCTCTTTTTTTTATTCTTTAAAAACTGAATCTGCTATTTTTTGGTATACACCTGTATGTTCCAGTAATGAAGGTCTTAAGAAATCACCTTTTCTATTAGTAAGTTCATTTTTTTCTGCATATTCAACATTACTACCTACTATTAATTCATCTTTACCAGCTCTACCACTCAAATAATCTTTTGGAAGAGTTTCGGGTACTCTAGTACCTTTTACTTGTCTCTTATTAGTTATAAAACTCATAGAAGCTCTTAGTCTACCAGTATCTACTATTTTCTTTTCAGTTATTATTTTAGTTACTATGCGTTGCCATTCCAACCCAATCATATACAATATTTTTTCTTTTTTTTCTTCTGTTTCTCCGAGTAATTTTTTGCTATTATCTTGTATGTTAATCTTTAGCATATTCAACACCCCACTCTTCAAAACTCATTTTCTTTATTCTTTCATCAAGTTCTAATTCTTTTCTAGTTTCCTCTAAGTCAACTAATTTAGATACCATAGTGCAACGGCACCTAATAACTTCCTCAGCTTTCCCATTTGGGTCTCCGGGATACATAAGACCATTAGAAAACTTTTCGTCAATCTCTCTAATTTCTCCCATTAGTCTTCTATGGCTTTTCCTAGTACGCTTATCAATTGTACTAATCCATTCTTTTTTTACTTTTATGCCTTTAGTTTCTGCAAATTCAAAACTATCCATCCTAGCCGAACTTTCTATTCTAGTTGTTTCTGTTCTAGCCATAGTTATACTAGAGTTATGACTTATATTAAGAACCTTTTCCATTCTCTTAGCTAAATTAGTTATACTCTCTCCTTGCAATAGTCCAACACTTAGCTCTCTTTTAAGTTGAGAATAAATATTCCCTTTATCTTTTAATTTATCTATAGTAAGCAAAGTAAAAGGGTTTAACTCGTCCTGTAATAGCTTTTTAATTACATTCTGATTAAATACTTGGAATCCTATTCTAGCATTTAAAGTCTTTTCTATAGTATAACCTAAGTAAGCATAATTAAACCAATATACATCTATCATATCATTGTTAATCATCTTTACAGCTATTTCATTAGTTGAATTTATATTTAACATCATCTGTTTTAATAGAGTGTCAAGTCTATTCTTTTTCCTAAGTAAATTGTTACGCTTTATTAAGTCATCAGTTTTACTAAGTTCATCAATTAGTTTCTGATTTTTATTTAGTTTTGATTTACATTCAAAGTATGATTGCTTATAGATTTTATTGAGTTCTTTTTCCAAATTAAACAACATTTTGTCCGTTTCTTGATGTGCAAAATCCAATTACACCACCTCTTCTTTGTTTTCCTTTTGTTGTATTGCACCATTTTCAGGTTCTTCTATAGATGTATTTTCTTCTTCATAACTAAATTTATTTATATTTTCCTCTTCTAATTTCTTGATAATATCGTCCACATCTGCATCACTTATATAAGGATTTAATCTCAATGCAGTTTCTAAATCTATATCATTTCTAAATTTATAAATATTGTCTATAGTTTCAGTATCATTAATTAATGTCCTTCTTATTAATTTAAATTCATATTCCTCGTTAGAGCCTTTATATTCATTGTATATATTAAGAATATTTTCTATATAATCAATAACATTTATTTCAAATTCATCCGTTTTTAAATCTAAATCTTGGGTAGCTATTCTTATAGCTGTAGCTGTCAAGCTTCCACCAGTCAAAGTGTCCATGTCTGTAGCCATAGCAGTAGCATAAATTTGCTTTCTTAATATTTCTAAAGCTATTTTTCTAGCTTCATGTGGTACCTCTATGGTATGTGGGCTTGCTTCTCCTTCGTCAGTAATTTGTATAGTTTTATAATATTTATAATCCTTTAAAAACTGTTCCATATCTTGTCCTGCATAATTTTTAAGAATCCAATAAATGTCTTGTGCATCTTCCAAATTGTTTCCAAAGTCAGAAGAAATTTTATCAAAAAGGTCAATTTGATTTCTTAGAGAAATAGTCAACGAACTTTTCTTTAATATCCCTGAATATAATGGAACTATAGGAAGTATGCTCCAATTCTCTCCTTCTATTCTTTCTCCTAGTACATCTATTTTTTTAATTAATTTATAAGGTTGTTTTTCTTTAGTCACTATCAAATTATTTTGTTTATTACTTTGTAGTTCTGTAATTCCATCTTGTTCGTAAAACTCTACAAACATAGGTTTGTTAACATCTAATTGCCAGAACCTTATTCCAGCCATAAGAGTTGCTGTTCTTTCATCGAATAAAGGCACAAATTCATTGCCTCTCCAAACATCTTCACAGAATTTGCCTTTAGAATCCAAATGACAATAAGTCCAACTTACTCCATCTATTTTCGAATATAATCCACTTTTATAAATTCTATTATCAAATTTCTTCCCTAAATCTTTTTTAAATTTATCTTCCATAGTAACACCATTAGCAAGTAAATAAGAACATTCTTGTTTAATTATCTTAGGGAAAAATGCAGATGGAATTTGGTTATTAGCTTTAAAAAAATCTTCTTGTTTTATACCATTAGTATTATAAAACCACTTCATACGTTCCAAAATGGTTACATTTTCACCGCTAAAGTATGCCCAAGCTATATTAGCTATCTTGTATCTTTCAGACGCTTTAAACTCTATTATAGCATCATTTATAAAGCCTATTTTATCACTACTATTTAAATAATCTTGAAAAGTTAACATTTTATCACCTCTTTATAGTCTTGCATTAGTACGCATAATATTATTGCTTTGAATTTTCTCATATACACCAGTAAGTGCATCTACGCTATCATCATGTTTGTTTTTACCAGCTCTTTGATAAGTTGTTACATCTCTATAAAAATCAGGATATCTATATTTCCAATCACTAGGGAAATAAATACTATTCATAACGCCAGTAGAACCTGTTAATATTCTTGATTCTTTATTTTTTGTTTGGCTAAATGGTCTTATTATTGTATGTCTATTATTTACGCCATTGATAATCCTATTAACATTTCTAGCGAACCCACGCCCCCCGTTGTTACTTTCTATATTTGCATAATTTACCTTATATTCTAACAAAGTTTTAGCGAGAAGAGGTTCAGTAATTTCCATAGGCTCTTGAGTGTATATTACATCTAATATATAAGCGTTTTTGTCTTTATCTACCGCATAGGTTATGCTACATAAATAATCCTTCCCAGTGTCTGCTGTATCTGTATAATTGTTTATACTTTTAATTCCTATATCTTCAATACTATCATAAGTTTTTAAATTAGAATATAAAACACCTTTTAAGTCAATAGGCTCTTGATTGTAGTTTGCAGAGGCTATGTCATCACCTAGAGTTTTGGTTAATGTTTCGTATTGTTCTAGGTTTAAAACATCATTACAAAGCATTTTTGAACCATCAAAAGCCTTCATACTTAATAGTTCTACATTTTGATTAATATCTTTAAAGTGTCTTATTGCTCTACCTGCTAAATCTTGTGTTGCCCATCTTGTCATAATAATTATGACTTTTCTTTTGCCCTGCAATCTTGACAGCATAGTATTACAAAACCAATCCCAATGTTTTTCTAGTACATTAGCATTATTTGCTTCTTCTGCATTTTTGATTACATCGTCTATAATTAGAATGTCAGCTCCAAAGCCTGTGGCAGTCCCTGTGGGCGATGTTGCTAGATAGTTCTTATTATTGTTACCTTCTAAGCTCCAAAGGTTTACTGCCCCATCTCCGTACTTTATTTTAGTAGAGGGGAATATATCATTATATACTAATTTATCTTCATCTGCCTTAATTTCCTGGATTGCTCCTCTAACTTGTCTTGAAAATGTAGTTGATAGAGTTTCATTGTATGAGCCTGTCATAACCTTAAGACTATTGTCTTTACCCAAGCACCACTCTACGAAAAGGGTTGCTGTTCTAGATTTCCCATGCCTCGGCGGTAAATTAATACACAGCACTTGTTTATCTCCTTCATAAAACTCTTGGAGAGTGTCACAAATCTCTTTCAGGTATATTCTATCATCTTTATAGAAATCACTAGCCATCAATTTACAATAATACCAAAACTCACGTCTTGCTAATTCGCATTGTAATTGTTGCTTAACTTTCATCTTTTAATAGTTCCTTGATTTGTTCTGTACTTAGATGGTCAACATTAATATTCTTATTAGTATTTGTATTAGTGCTTTCAATCTCTTGCTTATCTGTATATCCATAATTCTTCAAACAGAATATTCCAAAGGTTGGATTTATCTTATTCCCTAAACCTTTACTCATTATATCAGCTAATATTCTCTCTCTAACTTTTTTAAAAGTGTGGAAATACTCGTCTTTATCTTCATAATTATAAATGGTTTTTCTATCTACATTTAGAAACGTTGATAATCTTTCAAAAGTCAAAGTCTCTTCTTTTAATTCACAATAGTCATAAAACTCTTCAATTTTCTTTTCAAGCTCCTCGACACTATTAAATGCCTTTGGTCGACCTCCCTTAACTGGTACTGTCATATCAATCAACTCCTTTCATTTATATATATTAATTATACCATTTGTGGTCACAAAATTCAATTTGCTTAGGGTGGTGATAATTATTAGATACGAAACACGAATATACAAATAATAATATCCTTTCTAAATAAATAAAAAAGAATAAAAGATATTTATATAATAAGAACTATTTTGAATTATTTGAAGGTAAAAAGTGACCTCAACCCGCTTGGCGACTGGATTTTATCGTTAAAATAAAAAAGCGTTTTTTAGAAAAAAAGTGCTTTCGT
>PWLF01000228.1 GCA_003559475.1 Bacteroidales bacterium | reverse complement strand
TCTAGTATAAGGACCACCCCATGGATATGGATTTAATTCTAATCCTCCACGAGCAGCATACTCCCATTCTGATTCTGTTGGCAAGCGAAAATCCATAGCTATTGCATGTCCTCTATTAGTTAAATATCTATTAAGAAACTGCGTTCTCCATATAGTAAATGCGCGTGCTTGCAACCAGTTTACCCCTACAAGAGGATAATTATCAAATGCAGGATGCCAGAAGTATTTTTTTGTCATTGGTTCATTGTAAGAATAGCTAAAATCATGTATCCAAGCTAATGTATCAGGATAAATATGAGTTTCCCATTCTCTTACAAATTCATGTCTTGGAGTTTGTCTTTCATCTGTTCTAGCAGCTCTGTTTAAATCAATTATATAATAGCGATATATAAGCTTTCTGCTATCAATTTCTTTACGACGGAAAAATCTTTCTTGTTCGGGTAGATACATTTCAGCCAATTGTTCTCTTTCTTCTTCTCCATCCCAATCAATCCTAGGTCTCCAATTAAGAAGAGGAGGGTCAAGCTCTAGGCCACGATCATCCTCTAAGATAAGGAAATCTTCATTTATTTCTCCAAGTAATTCCCTAGCTATAGAGTCACGAACCCAAAAAACAAACTGTCTATATTGGTTGTTTGTTATTTCCGTTTCATCCATGTAAAATGACCCTACTGAAACTCTTTTTGATATTGCATTGTGTTCGTAAGCAACATCCTCCCCGGATGGTCCCATTGTATAAGTTCCCATTGGGATATAAACCATCCCCGGTGGTTGTACATCATAAACAGGGGGTCTATCTTGAACTCCTGTAAGATGTCCTCCGCCACTGTAATCACAGCCAGCTAAAATAATAACTGCTAACGAAAATAAAATTAAATTTTTCATAACAAACTCCTGGTTTTATTTATGATTATTTGTTTTGCTTACATTCATTTAATAAAAAATATAACATCACAAAAGATTAAACGATGTTTTTTTTAAATAGTTTCACTATTTGATTATTATTTAAAACACTAATATTTCTAATATTCCACAAAACTAATATTGCTATAAATATCTTGTTGTTCTGTGTGGTCTAGGCAATCTTTCAATTTCAAGGTCAAAAGAATAATTAATCATAATTTCATGACTGCCATAACTGCGTCTTTGACGACCAATCAAAGATGTTGTAATATCGTAAGAATAACCAATACTGATTTCATTAACATTAAGACCTAGAAAGACAACCACTGCATCTTTAAATCTGTAACTTAGTCCTCCCCAAAACCTATCTTCATAGCTTATCATAGAGTTTACATCAAACTGTAATGAATTAAAATCGGTTTTAATTAAAGATGATGGACTTATGAGAAATTTGGGATGATTTGGAATTGGAAAATCAAAACCTCCTGTCAAATATGTATGTCTTTTAAGTTCATACACTGCATTATTCGCAATTTCTCTATCATTTTCAAACATTTGAGTGGCGGATAACCCTGCCCACCAATCAGGTTCTTTATAAAATACTCCAAAAGCAAAATCTATTAGCATTGCGGACTCATCACTTCCTCCTGAAAGTATTGGGTCATCATTTATAGGGTCAAACTTACTAAAATCGATAACTTTATCAATAAATCCGACTTGCATCCCTATCCCCATATTTCCAAACCAAACTGGTGTATGATAGGCATACCCAATTTTAACCCCTGTATTTTTTTCAAAACCTAACTCATCTTGAAGAAATCCCAATGAAACGCCCCCTCTTAATACATCAACGGGAGCATCTAAATTAAGGCTGTATGTTTTAGGGTGTACCCTTTGGTCATCATCTTTAAATCCAACCCACTGCTGCCTAGCTATCAATGTTCCACATATTGCATTTCTCATACCTGCATATCCGGGATTAAACCCCATAATATTAAATTTATTATGGCTAAACTGCGCATCCTGTTGTGATATCAAGTTTATGCTAATGAAAAACAAAAAAATAAAACTAACTTTTCCTTTCATCATTATATTTTGCCGGGATTTTTACACTTATTAATAATTTACATACTATAAACGGCAAACGAATGACAAAATTAAAAATTATTTTTATTCTGTTCATTAAATTTTAAGGTTTTGATAAAAGAGTTGAAACCAATTAATTATTAAAACCTCTACAAATATTGCTTTTGCAGCACTTCATAGAATATGCAACATTTTAAATGAAATCAGAATGTCAAAGAACTTTTATTTTATTTTTATATTATAATTAACACAAAAGTATTTGTAAAAAACAAACCACAAATATAATAAACATTTTAATAAAAAAATAAGTAAAAATACTACCATTAAATAAAATAGTATTTGTTGCTTATTCAATAACTAAAAACATCTATATTTCTAATTATATTTTTAACAAAAATAGCATACAAAGATATGCATTTTTATTTTATTTCCACAAATAAAAATCAATAAATATTTTATTTCAGTATATAATATTAGTGTAACTTATTAATTATGAGAACTTATTATAAACCTGCCACCATTTTTCGGGTATTTCTTCATTGCAAGCCGTTTGATAGTCTTTATATGAACAAGGGACTAAATGTTGTCGTTCATATTGCTTTTCCATCTTTGTAGGGCATGGTACTTCCATCCACCATCTATCACTTATTTTACTTTTGTAAAAAACAATTTTATTCCAGAAGTCTTTTATAGATACAACATATTTAATATACTCTTTTGACTCTTTACTAATCTTATCCGGGAAATCATTTTTTCTAGAATAAAATCCCTCAATAAAATACCATATCATTTGAGCAGTCAAATGGGATGTTTGTTCTCCTTTATCAAAGGCCGGGTTAATTTCATAAAATCCTACTGAAGATATTTTATCACTTAATCCTGCATATCTAGTTATTTGACAAGCTTCTTCTCCATATAACCCATTAGGGGATGCATTTTCTGATGCCGGTGCATCTGATTGTCTAATACTTGATATATCAAATGATACCATATCTCCATTTCTAACAATCGGTTCTACCTCCGTTATATTTTCACGAACTTTACCTAACCTATAAGTGTCAAAATATAACTTTTGCATTAATTCAATTGCATCTTGATCGACAAAGTATGTCTGATAACCAATATTCGTATAATTAAATAAATAATTAGGTTTATGAGTAAATATTGAGTTTAAGTAATTATTATTATTTATTTTTTTTTCTCCCGACCCAATATCGAAAGAGGGGTCAACAGAAACAAGGTTAATTATTTGCCCTAAAGATTCATACGCCAGATAATTGGCATAAGTTATATCTTGACTTCCGCCAATAATTATAGGGATAACCTTATTTTCAATCAAATATGCTATTATTGTTTTTACAGCAAGGTAAGTATCCTCAACATTTTTGCCCGGAATAACATTCCCTATATCTGCTATTTTTACATTAAAATTGCCTTGAAATAACTGATATAAATATTTTCTAACATAATCGGGGGCATATTTTGTTCCTGAATTATACTTCGCATTTCTATCTTCTTTTACTCCAACTATAGCAATATCTATATTTTCAAGATTTGGAAACATATTTTTTTTATAGTATGACACTATAATTTGTGATAGAGATAGAGGGTGCTTTGCTTTTGGCAACAGGAAGTCCTCTTTGTTCAAAGGTTCTAAGAAATCCGTTACATCCATAATATTAATTATAATATAGTTTTTAAACTACTTTTTTGTAGTTCCCTTTTTCTTTTTACGGGTTTTCTTTGGCGAGGTTGCCTGTTTTGTTAATTTTACACACTCACTATAAGTCATTTTTTCAGGTTCCGCATCCTTTGGGATTCTATAGTTTTTGCCTTTATAACTAAAATAAGGGCCCCATCTTCCTCTTAAAATTTTTGAATCGGGGTCCTCCTTTTCAAAAGTTTTAATTATTTTTTTTCTATCCGCTTCTTTTTTAGCTTCGATAATTTCTACAGCCCTATCTTTTGAAATATTCAGAGGATCTTCATCTTTTGGGATAGAGTAAAAACTTCCGTCATATTTAATATATGGGCCAAATCTTCCGACAGAAGCGATTAACTCCTTGTCTTCATATAAACCAATTTTTCTAGGTAATTTAAAAAGCTCAAGTGCTTCTTCAAGAGTACTACTCTCAAGGCTTTGATTTTTACGAATTCCCGCAAATTTTGGTTTTTCTTCTTCATCGGTGTCACCGATCTGCACCATAGGTCCATATCTCCCAATTCTGGCATATACGTTTCTTCCACTTTTAGGATCTTCTCCTAGCAATCTTGTGCCGGAAAATTTTTCTGATTTTTTAGTTGTTTCTTCAACCTTATCATGAAATGCACCATAAAAGTCATTAATTAGCTTATTCCATTCATATAATCCTTGAGCTATATCATCAAATTTTTTCTCAAGTTCGGCTGTAAAGTTATAGTCCAAAATATCATCAAAATATTCGACAAGAAATTTTGTCACTACCACGCCTATGTCTGTTGGGAATAATTTGTTTTTTTCAACTCCTGTATTTTCTGTTTTTTTTGTTTCAAATATCTTGTTTTCTTTAAAGCAAATAAAGCCATATTCTCTTTCATGCCCTTCTCTGCTTTCTTTTAAAACATATTCCCTTTTTTGAATTGTAGAAATAGTTGGTGCATAAGTGGATGGTCTTCCTATGCCGAGCTCTTCAAGTTTTTTAACCAAGCTTGCTTCTGTGAATCTTGGCAAATGTTTTGTAAATCTTTCAATAGCATTTATTTCTTTAAGGTCAAGTTTTTGAGAAACTTTTAATGGGGGCAAAATAATTGAATCAGAACTTTCTGAAGTAGCATCCTCATCTTCGCTTGATTCTATATAAACTTTTAAGAATCCATCAAAGACCAGCACTTCTCCTGTTGCTATAAACTTATATTCAGATGTAGAAATTCCTATTGTAATATTTGTTTTATCAAATAAAGCTTCACTCATTTGAGATGCTATTGTGCGTTTCCAAATCAATTGATAAAGTTTCTGCTCATCCGAACTCCCTGCAACTGCATCATTTTCAAGATATGTAGGCCTGATTGCTTCGTGAGCTTCCTGAGCTCCTTTAGATTTTGTAGAATATTTACGAGTTTTGGCATATTTTTCACCAAACTGATTAGATATTATCTTTTTGGCAGATTCTATTGCGCTATCTGCAAGATTTACAGAATCTGTACGCATATATGTAATTTTTCCGGACTCGTATAATTTTTGAGCAACCATCATAGTTCTGGCAACCGAAAATCCTAATTTGCGACTAGCTTCTTGCTGTAAAGTTGATGTTGTAAAAGGAGCTGATGGTGTTTTTTTTGAAGGTTTGGTTTCTGTATTTTCAACTGAATATTCTGCACCTTTGCATGATTCTAAAAAATCAAGGGCTTCTTTTTTTGTTTTGAATCTTTTTGGCAAATCAGCTTTAAAGCTATGTTTTTCGTTATTCTTTTTTACTTCAAAATAAGCTATTACTCTATAGGAAGATTCCGGTTTAAAGTTTTGTATTTCTCTTTCTCTCTCTACTATTAATTTAACTGCTACAGATTGAACTCTACCTGCTGACAATGCCGGTTTTACTTTTTTCCAAAGTAAAGGGGATAATTCAAAACCAACAAGTCTGTCAAGTATTCTTCTAGCTTGCTGTGCATTTACAAGATTATTATCAATTTTCCTAGGGTTACTAATTGCATTTTTAATAGCTTTTGCTGTTATTTCATGAAAAACTATACGCTTATATTTATCATCATCCAGCTTTAAACTTTCGGCTAAGTGCCAGGATATAGCTTCCCCTTCTCTATCTTCATCCGTTGCCAACCACACTGTTTCAGCATCTTTAGATAATTTTTTCAGTTCGGTTACAACTTTTTTCTTATCTGGCGGGATTTCATAATTCGGAGCAAAATTCTTTTCTACATCAACTCCAAGCTTATTTTTTGAAAGGTCACGTACATGCCCATAACTTGATTTCACAAGGAAATCTTTGCCCAAAAAGCCCTCTATAGTTTTTGCTTTTGCAGGTGACTCAACAATAACAAGATTCTTTGCCATAATAATTCGTTGGTTTTTAATAATACACAAAATTTTTGCTTTTAAATAAAGCAAAATCAGTTATATTTTTGTTTCGCTAATTAACTATTCGTTACTGACAATTTTTTTAATATAAAACATTATTAAATTAAATTTCAGCATGCAAAGAAAAGCAAAAGGTTTATTAAATTCCAAATATTTATAAAAAATTTTCAATTATTTTTTAGTTTAATTTGATTACTTTTGTCCTGAAAAAACAATAAAATTAAGTGTTATAAACTGATGGCTTCAAAATTATATATAGAAACTTATGGTTGTCAGATGAATTTTTCTGACAGTGAGATTGTAGTTTCAATTTTAAAAAATCATGATTTTGAATTGGTTAATGATCCTAAAGATGCTACTGCAATTTTTATAAATACTTGTTCTATCCGTGATAATGCCGAAAAAAGGGTTATAAAACGTTTGCATAATTTGAATGCATATAGAAAGAAAAGACCTGATTTAATAATCGGAGTGCTTGGTTGCATGGCAGAAAGGGTAAAAGAGTCTTTATTTGAAGAAGAGAAGCTTGGGATGCGAATTGATATGATAGTTGGACCCGACTCATACAGAGATTTGCCAAAGTTACTTGAAAGCGTTGAACAAGGACAAAAAGCGATTAATGTAATTTTATCTAACGAAGAAACTTATGCGGACCTTATGCCTGTGAGATATTCTTCAAATAATGTATCTGCATTTATTTCGATAATGCGAGGCTGTGAAAACTTTTGCTCATATTGCGTTGTACCTTATACAAGGGGTAAAGAAAGAAGTCGTGACCCGAAAAGTATTATTAATGAAGCAAAACAACTTATTGATAATGGGTACCGTGAGATTACTCTTTTAGGACAAAATGTAAACTCATATAATTGGGATAATGAAATTAAATTTTTTCATCTTCTTGAAAAAATTGCATCTTTAAGCGATTTATTAAGAATTCGTTTTGCAACATCTCATCCCAAGGATTTATCAAACGAACTTGTAAATGTAATAGCAGCTTATCCGAATGTTTGTCGCTCTATTCATTTGCCGGTTCAGTCAGGGAGCAATAATATATTAAAAAAAATGAACCGAAAATATACAGTAGAATCTTATTTAGAAAGGATTGATTATATAAAAAATAAAATTCCGGATTGTGCTATTTCAACTGATTTGATAACAGGATTTAGCGGAGAAACAGAAAAAGATCATAATAGCACTATAGATTTAATGAAAAAAGTAAAATTTGATTTTGCTTATATGTTTAAATACTCTGAAAGAGAAGGCACAATTGCTGCAAAAACATTCGTTGATAATGTTCCTGAAAATGTTAAAACTGAAAGGTTAGAGGAAATAATATCGCTTCAACAAAAATTTTCAAAACAGAGTAATGAAAAAGATATAGGTAAAGTATTTGAAGTTCTTGTTGAAGGACATTCAAAAAGATCACATAAAGAACTTATGGGCAGAAATTCTCAGAATAAAGTTGTGATTTTTGGAAATAATGGGAAACCCCCGGGAGAATACTTGAATGTTCAAATCAAAGAATGCACCTCTGCTACTCTAAAAGGCGATGTTGTTTGATTATAAAAATGCTTTTGCTATCAATAAATCACTTTGTTTTGTAATTTTAATATTCTCATGATTGCCTTCTACTAAAAAAGTCCTATCCTTTTTTTTAGATTCAAGAACAGATGCATCATCAGTAAATCTCTCATTGTAATTCTGATTGTAAGCATCTTTTATAATATCTGATAAAAAAGCTTGAGGTGTTTGAATCAGCTTTATTTTTTTTCTGTCTATAGGTTTACTGATAGCTCCTTCAACTATTCTGACGGATTCATTAACATCTGTATAAGGTATTGCATTCCCAAAACGTTCAGCGAACTCAAAAACCTTAGATATTGTTTTATTATTTACTAAGGGTCTAGCTCCATCATGTATTGCAACTATATGATTGTCTGGGATGTATTTTAAGCCGTTTTTCACAGAATGAAATCTGGTAGGACCACCGGCAACGACTTTATGAGGATACTCAAAGCGGTGCTTTACACATAATTCTTCCCATTTGTCAATTAAATTTTCCGGCAATACTATTACTAATAAAATATCTTTATCATATTCAATAAAAGGTAAAACAGAATGAATTAAAATTGGTATTCCTTTAACAGTCAGAAATTGCTTTGGAGTGTCAGAATTCATTCTTGAACCTTTTCCTCCTGCAGTTATTATGACAGCTTTTTTAAACATAAAAATCAAATTATTAACATAGCATCTCCATAAGTAAAGAACTTATATTTTTCTTTAATTGCGGTTTTATAAGCTTTTATAAGAAAATCATGGCCGGCAAATGCAGAGGCCATCATCATTAGCGTTGATTGAGGCAAATGAAAGTTTGTTACCATGCTATTTGCAACGCTAAAGTTATAAGGGTCATATATAAATTTATTAGTCCACCCGGAATAAGGCTTTAAATAGCCGGTAATTGACACAGAAGTTTCTAAAGCTCTCATGGATGTTGTTCCAACAGCACATATTTTTTTTTGCTTATCCTTAGCGTTATTTATAATTTTAACAGCCTCTTCACCAACTGAAAATTGTTCAGAGTCCATTTTATGTTTGCTAAGGTCTTCAACTTCTACGCTCCTAAAGTTTCCTAATCCTGCATGAAGCGTTATTTCCGCAAATTTGACCCCTTTAATTTCTAACCTTTTTGATAGTGATTTACTAAAATGCATTCCTGCAGTTGGAGCAACAACAGCTCCTTCTTGTTTAGCGAAGATAGTTTGATAACGTTCTTTATCACACTCTTCAACTTCTCTTTTAAGGATATGTTTTGGAATAGGAGTTTCTCCCAGCGCACTCAGTGTTTTTTTAAATTCGTCATAGGTGCCGTCAAACAAAAATCTTAATGTTCTTCCTCTGGAAGTAGTATTATCAATAACTTCAGCAACTAAATTATCATCTTCCCCAAAATAAAGTTTATTTCCAATTCTAATCTTTCTAGCAGGGTCAACCATGACATCCCATAATCGGGATTCTCTGTTAAGCTCTCTAAGCAAAAAAACTTCTATTTTTGCCCCTGTTTTCTCTTTAGTTCCGTATAATCTTGCCGGAAAAACTTTAGTGTTGTTTACCACCATTACATCGCCATCATCGAAAAAACTTAAAATGTCTTTAAAAGTAGTATGCTCTATGGTCTGTTTTTTTCTGTTTAAAACCATAAGCTTCGTCTCGTCTTGATTTTCACATGGATGTTTTGCAATTAGGTCTTTTGGTAAATTAATTTTGTAATCAGACAGCTTCATATTTCCTCTTTTTAAATATTTTATTGTTAGTTAATAATAAAATAAAGCATATTTCAATAATTATCTATGTTTAATTTCTTAAAAAAATATAACAGGCAATTTTCCAAAAATGTTTTCTCTGAGTATTATAATAATACGTAATAATTTACAGAAAATTGCAACATCAGAGTATTTGACTTATACGTGAAGTAACAAAAAAGTTATATTTATCATTCAAAATCTAACAAATATAATATATGAAACTACTTTTGTCAATAAAAAAATAATTTTTAATCACAAATTTTTGATAGTATTATTTTGGATTTTCTGTCAAAGAGTTTATTATTTCTTCAATAGAATTAATATCAATCGCATCGTTAACATTATATTCTCCGATTTTCAAACGCCTAAGGTTATAAAGATACGCTCCGGATTTTAATAAATGTCCAAAATCTCTTGCAAGAGATCTAATGTAAGTTCCTTTGCTACATTTAACAAAAAAATCGATATACGGCATATCTTCTTTTATTATATCAAACTGATGGATTGTTATATTGCTCGGATTTAAAGTTTTTTCTTTGCCTTTTCTGGCATATAAATATGCACGTTTACCATCGATTTTTTTAGCAGAATAAAGAGGTGGGATTTGTTCAATGTTTCCTGTTAATTTTTTTGCTGCATTTAATATGTCTTTATTTTCTATATGTTCTGTTCTGTATTCTTTATCTACCTCTGTCTCAAGATCAAATGATGGTGTTGTTTTTCCAATAAAAAAAGTTCCGGTATATTCTTTATCCATTGATTGTAATTCATTTATTGATTTAGTTTTTTTACCGGTACAAACAATCAACAAGCCTGTAGCAAGAGGGTCTAATGTTCCTGCATGCCCTATTTTTATTTTTTTAATATCAAACTTATACTTTAAAACGGATTTTATTTTACTTATAACATCAAAGGATGTCCATTGATATGGTTTATCTATAAGAAAAATTTTGCCGTCATTAAGAGTTTCATGAATTTCGGAGACAAACTTATCCATTATTTAAATGTTATGTAATTTTTCTCAATAGCCGGGATTCACTTGTTGTTTTTTACATAAAGCTTCCGGCAATTATTGCAGTAATACCAACTATGACACAGTAGATTGAAAAATATTCGATTTTTCCTCTTCTTACAATATTAAGCATCCACTTACAAGCGACAACGCCGGCAATAAATGCGGCTATAGCGCCTATTATCATTGGCATTACTTCCATTGATGAGCTCCCTGCCTCTTCCGACATTCTAAGAACTTTCAAAAAGTTAGCTCCGAAAATAGGTATTAATACCATTAAAAAAGAAAATTTGATAGCTTTTGATCTTTCAATTCCAAAAAACAAAGCGGTTGATATAGTTGCGCCACTACGGCTGATGCCCGGCAAAACAGCTATAGTTTGCGCAATCCCTATTACTATCGCACTTTTTAATGTTACATCTTTATTATTTTTTGGAATAAAGCGTGTCAAAAATAGCAAAGTAGCAGTTATTAACAACATAAAGCCAATAAATGTTACTCTCCCTTCAAAAATGCTTTCTATTTGTTCTTCAAAAGATAATCCTACAATTGCTGTGGGCACAGCAGATGCGAGTAGTAAAAGAGCAAATTTCATTTCGGCATTCCATTTGAATCTGAAAAAATTCACAACTAAGCTAATAATATCTTTCCAAAATACAAATACAACACTTAAAAAGGTTGCTCCATGAACAATAATATTAAATGTAAAAAAATGGTGTGGGTCTTCTAAACCAAATAATGCTCCTCCAAGTTCAAGATGACCACTACTACTTACAGGTAAAAATTCAGTAAGTCCTTGCAATAATCCAAGTATTAATGCTTCAATCCAGCTCATACAATTAATATTTTAGTTAAAAAAAGGAGCAAATATACAACATTTTTTATTTTTTTTTATTCTTCATGTTATTTTCTAATTATTTTCTAACAACGAGATTTCTCAAAAACCTCAAAGTTATACACGAAAAGCTTGCAAAAAGTTGTTAAAAGATTTAACCACAATTGCACCAAGGAATACAAAGATTTATACAGGAGAAAATTGTTTAACTTTTTTTAACCCCTTACGCAAGGGGCTGTATCTTAATTTATTAAATACTCGCAATTCAGTAGTGTTGCGTTGTTTCGGTCTTTAAGAAAATAAGTGCTGATATTCAATGTGTTACAAATTAAAAAAGACATAATATTTCTGAAATCAAAAACAACACAAAACATTCTATAAGCCTTG
>PWLF01000241.1 GCA_003559475.1 Bacteroidales bacterium | reverse complement strand
TTACAGCTGCATGCCAGTTATATAAAACCCCATAAGTGCTATAGTTGGCGTGTGCTTTGGCTTCATCTACGTCTGTTCCTTCATAACCAACAACATAGTAGCGGGGGTCATCATAGCTTCCACATGCAGTAGCCGGCCACACTTCAGGTAAGTAATTCAGGTTTTCGGCAAACCAGCACTGGTTCCCAATTTCAATAGTTTCAAAAACATATCCGTCAACTTCAGGAGGATCAATTCCCTGACAAGGATTACCTTCACATCCGGCAGGTTCTTCGCCTTCTTCGTAGCACCATAAGTCATGCCATTCGGTGCCAACATAAATTTCAATACATTGTGTCTCGGTATTAAAAATCATCAGAGATTCTGAGGGGTCACTTATACTGTTTCTGTCGTTGCTTTCCATCCTTGGCAGCAAGAATCCTTTATCATCGGATATTAATTCAAGAATTGCAGACGGATGCGGTGTTTGGTCTCCTTCGTCACTAATTGAAACTCCTCCGCCCTGGGAATGTAATGATAATGTGTAAATGATTACACAAACTGAAATTAATAAAGATTTTTTGTTCATTTTGAATAAAGTTTAGTTAGTAATTTAAAATTTTGAAGTTTGCAAAATAAAAATATATGCATATCACAAAGCGATTATTTTTTTAACAATATTATTATAAACTTTTATATCTCGTATTTTTAAACATTTTTAGTTAAAAAATAATTTTTTATGGCGTTGTATCTTCTACACTAAAATTATCAAGAACCCAATAGCTTAAATTATAAAGATCTCCTTCATAATACCAAGCTATATAGGTATGACCTCCTAGGTTGCTTGTGATTCCGGAAATTGTTACCCATTCTGCGGGGATATTTGAATCATTTTCTACTTCCCACTCAGTAGTCCAGTTTACTCCATCAGAACTGGTTTGAAGTTTTATATGATAATCACAATCCTCAAATTTACTCACTCTATGTCTAAACTCCACTTCAATTTCTTCAACACCGACAGTATTTAAAGGAGGTAATATTAGTCTTGCTTCAACATCTGTACTAGAGCTAATCATAGTAGGGCTAGTCCAGTCAATTCTCATTTCGTTTGATGCCATACCTGCAAGATTAGTTTCACTGACATACCATCTATTATGATCTAACCCTGTAATCTCTTGCCCCCAGTTATGAGGGAAAACAGATCTGCTTGATGGAATATTATCTGAATAAGGAAGACTATTTGCTGATAAATAGCGGGCGCAAATATTTCTTCTGTTAACGGTTTTTGTTGTAGTACCAGTAGCACAGCTTCCAGACATACTATGATTTGTATTAGTAGAATTTTGAGATGAACTCCAGTAGGTTTGAGAACTACTCCACGAATCTAAATGGTTATTATTATTACAAATTTCTACAAGCTCATCTAAGCTAGGCAAAAACCAATCATTATAAGTATTATAGTCATCTGAGGTGGTTTTATTATTACATCCACTAATTGCAGTACCTGTATTCCATTCATCTACAAATAATTGTGTGTTATTTTTTCCTGTACCAACATCAGTACTTGTGTCTTCTACATCTGATGTTGTAGATTGAATGTTTCCAGTCCCTTCATGTGCCAGAGCAGAAATTAAAAATCCACATTGTCCATCAATCAAATCGGTATCTATATGAACAA
The DNA here is from genome assembly GCA_003559475.1 of Bacteroidales bacterium. GTDB lineage: Bacteria > Bacteroidota > Bacteroidia > Bacteroidales > UBA7960 > PUKZ01. Next base: position 1,279 of record PWLF01000241.1, on the reverse strand, counting down.
GAACGCCTCCTTCAATTCTATCGCCGATGCTGTAATCACCACACTCATCAGTAGTAAATGACTGTGTGACATAGTCAGTTAGCGAATTATCACATCCGTACATAGCACGCACTCTAAAATAATATGTTTCATCAGCCATTAATCCACCAACTTTCACAGATGTATCAGTTGTATATCCATGTGCAACACCTCTTGCTCCTTTTTCATAGTCAATTTCATCATGTAATCCGATTGTCCATAAGTATGTTACAGTATATGGACTACCGTCAGGACTTCCCGGCGACCATGAAATATCGGCAGTTGTTAATCCCGGAGTTATGTTAATATTGGTAGGAACACCCGGACCATCAGGACAAATATCTTCCTTAATACATCGTATATTCATTCCATATCTCTTATGTCTTTTCCACCTATAAGAACTGCCATCAGTAACAACTAACCTTCTGTTCCAAGATTCTTTAGTTCTCATGTAAAAATCTAAATCTCCTCCTGTTTCTTCAGTTGATGTCCACCAGTATCCATATCTGAATGGATCGGATGATGTAAGCCATGTACCTGAAGATGTTCCATATCTAAAGTATAAAGGAAGTGCATTAAACCCGTACTCATCGGTGCCATAATAATTTGGATCATACTTCCATCTCGGATGGTCTGTTAAGTCAACCGGTTCTAATGGTGCCGGGCTTCGTGGGTCTGAATCACCAACATTTCTGTCAGCTGTTCGAGTTGATTTTAATGGAACGCCTGCATAATCCCAATTTGTTGCATAACCAGTCCTAGTTTCATCATAAGGGTATTTATCGGAAGCGCCACAATTATCATTTTCATGTGATGGGAAGCGATCTTGTAAGTCAGCACAAAAGCACGAAAATTGTTCTAATTGACTCCACTGGTCATGTGAAGGCACAGTCCATCCTTCAGGGCATATGCCTCTGTTATCTTCAACCACATACCAGTTATAAGTGGCTCCGTACTTTTCAAGCACTTCTTCTTCGCTATCAATACCATCTATTTCACTATGAGGGTAAATATCATAAGCCGGACCTATTCGGCTTCCCCAAGTTGTATTATTTGTGATTTTTGGAATTGCATTACCGTTTCTAAATTCTGTTGCTCTAAGATCTTCTACAAGCCAGCATTGCTCTCCTATCGCTACAGTATTATATTCAAATCCTTGATAAGTAAGTGAAGTAACTCCATCACAAGGGTCTCCAAAATCTTCTCCACAAATAGAACAATCATCAGTATTTCCGGTAATTGTAAGCATATCAGACACTCC
>PWLF01000104.1 GCA_003559475.1 Bacteroidales bacterium | reverse complement strand
CTTTGAAATTAGTTTGAGAATTAGATATATTATCTTTTTTTATTTTATCAAACTCTTTGTTGACTTCATAAATATTTTCCCATTTGTCTGTATTTTTTCTTTTTGATAACAGGTTTGCACTTTTTTTATCATTTTTGAAAGGATTATACCCGGGATCAACATCTATTTTTGGTTGAGAAACCGGCTTATTTTTATCGAAAATTACATCATCAAAAAGCCCATGTTTGTCAAAATTCATGGCAGGGGAGATGTTAAATCTTCCTAAAGCTCTTTTTACGGATGATAAGAGTATTTTATAAACAGCGGACTCATCCTGAAATTTTATTTCTGTTTTAGTTGGATGAACATTAACGTCAATCATTGAAGGAGTTATTTCTAAAAATAGAAAAAAGCAAGGGTGCACACCTTCAGGGATTAATTCGCTGAAGGCATTTTCAACGGAATGATTAAGATAAGGAGCTTTAATAAATCTTTTGTTTACAAAAAAATATTGCTCTTTTCTGCGTTTTTTTGCGAATTCCGGTTTTAAGACAAAGCCGTGAATTTTGAGAAAATCAGTTTTTTCATCAACAGGGATAAGCCTTTGGTTGTATTGATTCCCAAATAGCCCGGTAATTCTTTGTTTAATATTTGATGGGTCAACTTGCAGTACGAGTTTGTTGTTATAAAAATACTTAAACCCTGTTTTATGGTTTGATAGTGCGACTCTTGCAAATTCGTTATAAATATTTGATTTTTCTACATTCTCAGATTTTAGAAAGTTGCGTCGTGCAGGAGTGTTGTAAAACAGGTTTTTAACGGAAATAGTTGTTCCTTGTGGGCATTGACAGGGATTTTGACTTTTTAGTTTTGAGCCTTCAATTATAACTTCTGTTCCTACTTCAGAGTCTTTTGTTCTACTTTTAAGTTCCACATGTGATATTGAAGCTATAGAGGCTATTGCTTCCCCGCGAAACCCCATAGTGTTTATTTTAAAAAGGTCTGAAGCATTGTTTATTTTTGATGTTGCATGACGTTCGAAACTCATGCGGGCATCAGTTTCTGACATACCACAACCATTGTCAATAACCTGAATTAAGGTTTTACCGCCGTCCTTTATAATCAAAGATATTTGAGTTGCACCCGCATCAATAGAGTTTTCAAGTAATTCTTTTACAACAGAAGCAGGTCTTTGAATAACTTCCCCTGCAGCTATCTGGTTTGCAATCGAATCGGGAAGTAGTTTTATTATATCTGACATTTAATTTGATTTCCTTTTTTTGTTATAAAAAATAATTTTATTTACAGATAAAATAGTAAATAAGTTAAGAGAAATAATGCTCCTAAAATTATCAACAGCCTGTTTCTTGCACCGGATTTAGCTTTTTTCTGCTGAGTTCTCTTCCATCGCATGTTTATTCTTTCCCGAAGAGCTTTTTCATATTCTTTTTTTTCTTCTTTAGCTTCGGAATAAGCTGTATTTTCCAATTTTTCCAAAGCTTCTTTACGAGCGTCGTAATAAACAGGTTTATAGTTATACTGCTTGTTCTTTGGCGTCTTAAAAAATGTTAGTGCCATATACTTTAACTTTTTTACAAAAATATCTTTTTAGATTGAATTATTCAAATATTTTTTTGTGGTACAAGGTATTATATTTTACTAACAAATCTTTTTGACGAATATTTTATTTCTTGAGCTATCAACAAATGTCAAAAAAATATTTAAGGATTTAATTATTTAAAATAGTGAAAAAAAATTATAAAAAAACCCAAATAAATATTTTAATTCTATACTTAATTTTGGTTATCTTTGACTTCGATTTATAAATATTTTTATTAAGAAATTATTTGTAATATGGATTTAAAAATTCCCGGATATATTAAACTTTTTATAGGTTTATTGTCGGTTGTTTTGGTGGCAACAGTTATGATGGAAGCAAAAATGTTGTTGGTTCCAATTTTGGTTGCTTTACTGCTTTCTGTATTGATAAGTCCTTTTACCAGTTGGCTTGATAGGGTTGGTATTCCATCCTTGTTGTCGGTTTTTATAAGTGTTATTGCTTTACTGGGTTTCTTATTTGGTTTAGGTACATTTTTTTACAATCAGTTATTAGGATTTTCAGGCGACTTAACTTTACTTGAGCATAGATTTGGTGAGTTACTTGGATTTGTCAATGAGTTTTTGGAAGAGCATATAGATGGGTCTGTTCCTATATCATTTGATAGTATCCAAAGTGCTATATTTAAATATTTATATGAAAATATGGCAATGCTTACAGATGGAATGATAGCTACCGTTTCAACAATAACACTGGCTTTCATGGTTCCTATATACATTATATTCATGCTTTATTACAGGAGATTTTTGCTTGAATTTACTTTGCAGGCATTTGGCTCCGGTAATCGTCAAAAGACTTCAAAAATCGTACACAATGTTAAGAATGTTGTTCAGAATTATATAGTTGGGATGTTTATAGTTATGTGTATTCTGGCAGTTTTAAACACTATTGCATTGCATGCCATAGGAATTAAGCATGCTTTACTCTTTGCTGTTATTGCTGCTATATTAAATATTATTCCATTTTTAGGTCCGTTTTTGGGTTCAACTTTACCGATTTTATATGCTTTTTTAACAATGGATTCTTTATGGTATCCAATAGCTGTATTCCTTAGTTTTTATGTAATACAATTATTTGAAAGCAACTTGTTTGTCCCGAAAATTGTCGGAGGTAAAGTATCTATGAATCCTTTAATGACATTAATAACTTTATTTGTCGGAAATTATATTTGGGGCTTTATGGGAATGATATTGTTTATTCCCGGTATAGCTATTCTTAAAGTGGTTTTAGATGAAATAAAAGGCATGGAACCTTATGCTTATTTGCTGGGAGATATTCGCAAAACAACCGGAGAAAGAAGTGAAAACTTTTTTGAGAGACAGTTTAAAAAAATGCGGAAAAAATTAAATATCT
>PWLF01000192.1 GCA_003559475.1 Bacteroidales bacterium | reverse complement strand
TTGAGTTGCAATTCCTCTTATAAAAATATCCATCATTGTTCTAAAAACTTCAGATTTTGGAAATTTGTCAGATGGAAAAGTATCAGTATGAATTAGCTGATTGATTTGCTCATGCAATAGATTAGATGCTATCTCAACATTAATATTTGATCGAAACAATCCTTTATCAACACCAACTTTTATGATTTCAATATAAAACTCAATGGCTTTACGTTCCATCTGGTTAATCTTAGTTTTATAAATATCGGGATAATATTTCTTTATATCAGAGACAAAATTTGGATTTATAGAATTTATTCTAAGAGCGGTTTTTCTAACAATTTCAATAACTAACTCTATAGATATTTCCTTAGATTCAAACAATTCAAGTCTTTCCCTATCAGATTGTTCGTGAATAAAATCAATACATTTACTAAGAAGTTCATCTTTATTATCAAAAAGTTCATAAAGAGTTTTCTTTGAGATTCCGGCTTTATCGGAGATATCGTTCATTGTGATTGATTTGGCTCCAAATTTCACAAATAAATCAGCAGAAACTTCAATTATTCTTTTATATGCATCCATTTTTAAAAATTAAAATCTTATCAAAAATCATTCCAAAGTTAAAAATACAAGTATAAATAATTTAAATCAAATAACAAAAATTAAAAAAACAAGCTATTTTAAGACATATTTAATTTAAATATCAAAAATAATAAACTTTATAAACTATTTTAGTTTTTTAGGATTTTTTAACTAAAATTGTAAGGTTGTGTATTGTTATTTCTTTTTTTGTTACGTTGTTATTATCAATATTAAGAGTTTATCTGAAACATTTATAATACATTATTTTAAAAAGAGTATTTCATGCCGGCTATAAATGAATATCCTTCATAACCATGCAAAACAGTCCCTTCCTTGCCACCTATGAATATCTGTGCCATAACTTCTAAATCAAGATTAGTAATTACAGAGTAATTAATGTTAGGTGACAAAAACAAAGCTTCCACATCGGGCAAAACCATGACAGCCATGCCACCGTTTAAAATCGGGTTAAACATGTGGTCGGCACTAAGTGTAACTGCATACTCTGAAAACATTATATCATCGGGTTTCAGAGGTTCTGTGATCATAAAAACTTCTTTTGGTAAACGATTATAACCTCCGTTATACAACATTTCAAATACACCAAAAGTACCTGTACTGAACATATAATCAAATCCTACAGCAGCAACAACATTGCCTCTGTCTATACCTTCGGTTTCCTCTAAATCGTAAAACCATGTTGCTTCACCTTTAAAGCCCGCACCTCCGATATTTCCAGCCCATCCAACACCCAATGCCAAACGATTTCTGTAATAACCAGCCACGGTTTGAACATCATAGTTCCACTGCTGAAAATTAACCATTGATGCGGCAACCATATCTTTAGTATCTTCTGCGGGGCTAACTGCTAATTGGATTTGAGACGCATGATCAAGATAGTGTTGTATTCTTATAGCGTCCACACCGGGACGTTCGGGGTAGTCAAAATCAAAAAATGAGTAGGTATTGAAAAGATCATTGGGATTTGAAACAAGGTTTATGCCCCAGTTAATCCTTTGGCGTCCAACTCTAACCCGCCAACCATCGGCACTCCAGTTCATATACATGCGGTCTATCTGGCTATGCCCAAGCCATGCACCATCAGCAAGCCAGACCCAAGACATGTCCAGTAATCCGTCATCCTCTTCAAAAATATCCTTTACCATGGGAATATCTTTGAGCATTTCATTGTATATAAGCCGGTTGCGTCCTTCAACATGTAGCCGGATATTTTCAGTAGCATCAAAACGCAAATTCAATCTGTTGTGGAAAATATTAGAGAATTCCGACTCTGAAAAATCTTTATCTAAAGACAAAATAGGCATATCTCTGACATAGCCACGAACGGAAAACCTGTCGAAAAAACTATCTTCGATGTTATTTGCGGTTATAGGTAAAATAAATAGTGTGTTTATAATCAGAATAAATAATTGTATTTTAGTTTTCATTTAAAGTCGTTTTTTATGTTTTGATAATAAGATTTAACCTCAGAGATTTTATTATTTGTTTTTCTCTGTGTAACTCTGTGAATTACACTGTGTTACTCTGTGGTAAAAAAATAATGAACGGATTTTGCAATATTTTAATTTAACCACAGAGTTTTTTATATGTTTATTATTTATCATATTTGAATAATTATATGCTTAAAAAAATTTGTCATCTATTTCCTTTATTCTGCCTGCACAGCTTCTGCCGGTTTTAGGCGTAGAGCTTTCAATGCCGGAAAAATTGATGTAAATACTGCTGTTAAGATTACAAGTATTGTTATAACAACAAAAACATAAGGTTCCAAAACAGGGTATATTATAGGATCAAATCCATATTCACTAAGAGACTCCGCTCCTACCGCCGTTAAATCAATCCCGTTTTTACCTAAAAATGCCACAGAAAAATATCCGACAATCATCCCTAAAAATGCACCTGTCAAGGTCAAAAATGTTGTTTCAAGCAGTATCATGATAAAAATTCGCTTCTTATTCATTCCAATAGCCATCAACATTCCAAGTTCTTTTATTCTTTCAATAACAGCCATAAGCATTGTATTAAGCAAACCAAATGCCAATGCCATAAGTATTATAGTCAAAATAATAACATACATCATACTTGCCATCTCCTGCATATAAGCTAATTCAGGTGATATCTCCGACCATGTTCTGATCTCAAGTTCAGGATATCTATCTTTGTATCTTTCAGCAAAAGCGTCAGATTTTTCATGATCATCTGTTAATATACCCACTTCATTAACGATTTTCTCATAGCCTAAGAGTTCATTAAGTTCATCCTGCAACACAAACACATGCATTTCATCCCATCCCGTAGCAGCAGTTTGATAAATACCTGAAACTCTGAATGAAGCAGCAGCAAGCTCTCTTTCACTATCCTGGAATGTTAAAACTATTCGGGAGCCTATTTGAGCTTTGACCTTATCAGCTAAGCTTTTACCGATTAAAACAGGGTTTCTAAAGCTATCATCCGGATAATCTCCTTCAACAATATTTTTATTCAGTGATGTGGTATTGGCTTCCATTTCCGGATTAATACCCATTATATTAACACCGGTAGTTAAAGTTGCTGTTCTTAACATACCGTTTACCTTTGTTCTACCTGAAAATGCAATTACATCATCATCTTCAGAAAGATTTTTATAAAGCTCATCAAATCTTTCAATATAGTATTTTACATTGTAATCCTTTAGAAACTCGGGATGATGTATCTGCAAATGAGAAACTTGTTGTTCTATGCTTGATTTGAATCTTTGATCCAATAGCCCGAACATAAAGGATGCGGCGAATATTCCTCCCCACAAGCCGACCATTACGGCAATGATCATTACTATACTACGCTGACGGTTTCGCCATAAATTGAGCCATGATATTTTTAATAACATTCTCATATTTAGTTATTTTTTATGTTATGCTTTATTAAAGTACATTCTAACTAAAGAGTTTTTAATTTATTTGTTATTTATTTCTCTGTGATACTCTGTGATAAAAATTTACCATATTTCTGTTTAACCACAGAGTAACACGGAGTTATTCACAGAGTAGCACAGAGTTTTTAGTTTTCAATTTGCTAATCGTTTAATCCCATTTTTTAAGGATGCAACATTAAAATTGATTAGTAATCTTATTTCTTTCAATTCGTAAAATAAACATTCTTCGTATGCACTTTCAAGCAACCCTAGTCCAAGCTCAGAATGAACTTTATATGCACATTTTAAAATTTGCTCTGTCAATTTATTAATTTCCATATCAAGCTATTTTTTTCTGTGTTACTCTGTGTATTACTCTGTGTTACTCTGTGGTAAAAAATTATTATTAAATATTTAAGAATTTCTTTTCCTTTTCAAACTTTTACCTTTATTATCAACAATTTTAAATTTAAACACTTTATAAACCGGGAATAACCCGACCACAAATGAAATTAAAAATACTATTATCGCCTGAGTATAAAATATTGAAGGCGTCATTGAAAATGGCAGAACCGGTTCAAAGCCATAATCAATAATAGTTTCAGCCATACCCCCCGTTAATGGTATAGGGTTATAGAAAAAATATAATACAACAGGGAATGCCAGCAACATACCAGCTATAGCACCTGTAAAAGTTATAAAAACCGATTCAAAAAAACAGACTGCCGCAAGTTTTATGCGCTTTAATCCGAGTGAGAATAAAAGTCTGAACTCTTGTCTCCGCTCTATCATCATAGTAAGTATTGTCCCAAAAAGTCCGAAAGTAATAACTATATATAATATCATCATTAAGACCCAAGTTCCTGCCATATCAAACTGCATAAGAGTTAGTAAATCCGATAGCATTTCTTCCCAGGTAAGCACGTTATACCATTCGCTATCTATTTTACTATTAAGACCTTCAGCTAATTGATTTGTTTGCGAAGGATTTTCGGGCATTATAATAAGTGCTGTCAGTCTGTTTTCAGCAGCAAAAAACCACTGTGCCGTTTCCAAAGACATATAAATACTGTTATTATTCAGATCCGGCAATCGCAAATCAACAATCCCTTTTACGGGATACAATCCCGAAGCAGTAGCCCCATGAAAACCTTGTCCTAAAAGTACTAAAGTATCGCCGATTTTAATATTTAATATCCCGGCAAGACCTTCAGCCACAACAATACCATCATCACCACTTGCGATAAACTCTCCTTCTACCATGTCATCCGAAAGCTCACTCATCTTATCTTCAAGCACCGGGTCAATGCCAATTACCATGCTTCCTCTGGTTATTTCATCTGTGGCTACTAAAGCAAAACTTTGGAGTCTCGGAACATAGTAATCAATTTCCTCCTTAAATTCCTCTAACAGTTCTTTTATATCATCATCAAAGAGCATTGCATAGTCCATTGATGGCTCATCGTCATATAAAATATCCTGAATTTGGATATAGCCGGTGCTGTATTTTACTGTTGTGTCAATCATTCGCTCATACGAGCCCTGCTCCATTGAAAAGATGAAAACCGCAAGTATAACGGCAAACATAACCGAACTTATGGTAATTAATGTCCGGCGTTTGTTACGCCAGAGATTTCGCCATGCAAGCGTAAGTATTAGTTTCATTTTTTAGATTTTACATGTTTTTAATTTTAACCACAGAGTTGCACGGAGTTATTCACAGAGTAGCACAGAGTTTTTAATTATTTGTTTTTTCTATGTTACTCTGTGGTAAAAAATTACGAACGGATTTTGCAAACATACGAGTTGCACTAATAATTATTAAAAGAACAAACTGTTTTCCCTTTTTCCTTTCTACTTTTTCCTTTCTACTTTTTCCTTTCTACTTTTTACTTTCTACTTTCAAACTTTTCATCCTTACTCACCGCACCATCTACAAGCGTAATAACGCGTCTTGCTCTGTCAATAACTCTCTGGTCGTGGGTTGAGAAAATCAGAGTAATATTTTCCTCTTTATTTAACCTTGACATAATATCCAGCAGGTTAAAAGCCGATTCGGTATCCAGATTTGCTGTAGGCTCATCGGCAAGCACAAACTTAGGCTTAGACGCCAATGCACGTGCAACTGCAACACGCTGCTGCTGCCCGCCGGATAACTGCCCCGGTCTTGAATTTAATTTCTCTGATAACCCCACCTGCTCAAGCATCTCTACGGCTCGCTTTTCCATCTTAGCTTTAGATTCTTTTTGCAAAAGCATTATAAATGAAACGTTCTCTTTTGCCGTTAATACAGGTATCAAGTTATATGATTGGAAAACAAAGCCGATGTTTTTCAATCTAAAATCAAAGAGTTTACTCTCCTTCATACCTGAAATGTCGGTGTCATCAATAATTACCTGCCCTTCAGTAGGTTTATCAAGTCCACCTATCAAGTTTAAAAATGTATTTTTACCACTACCGGAAGGACCTACAATAGCTGTAAATTCACCTTCAACAAAATCTAAACTTACTTTGTTAACTGCTTTAACAGGTGCAACAGAGCTGTTGTAAATCTTTGTCAGATCTTTTGTTTCAATTACTGTTTTCATTTTTTTATTTTTTTTGTTTAATATCTAAATTGTTTCTAATTACTATCTCAAATTTGTCAAATACTTAATATATCAAATACTACTCCTGTCTTACTGCCTCAGCCGGTTGCAAACGTATAGCTTTCCATGCCGGGTATATTGAGGCAAGTATTGCAAAAACAACTAAAACTACAACTATCTCAAAGTAAAAAGCGGTTTCCAAACTAGGATAAAGAACAGAAGAATAGCCAAGCTCACTAAGTCCATCACCTCCGGGAATAGGCACACCTGTTTTATTTAATATCCTTATCATGCCATAAGCCATTGTAAGACCAATTACTCCGCCAAACAATGATATTATTGTAGTTTCCAAAACAATCATAAAGAAAACTTTTGAACGCTTCATTCCAATAGCGAGAAGCATTCCCAACTCTCTTGCTCTTTCAAGTATTGACATAAGTATTGTATTTAGCAATCCAAAAGATACTGCCATTATTACAATAATCAGTATCCATATTAGAGCTTCATCAAGGACTTCGAGAGAATAGTATAATGAAGGTTGTAAATCACCCCAATGACGGACTTTAGCATCAGGATATGACTCCTGTATTTTACTTGTCACGCTCCTATAATCATCAGGGTTATTAATAACCACTGCTATTTCTGTTACTGCTTCCGTATCACCTATTATTTCATTAATATCAGTTCCTTTTACAAAAACCGTACGTTCTTCAAATGCTCTGGAAGGCAAAGAGTAGATGCCTTCAACTCTAAATGAAGCATTTATTACCTCTCCATGAATATCCTGAAAAGTTAATACCATACGAGAACCAACAGCAACATTAAGATTTTCTGCTAATCTATTACCAATAAGAATTGAGGGAATTCTTCCATCCTCAATTAAGTATGATCCTTCTTCTATAAGCCCTTCAAGTCCTGTAGTGCGATTTTCAATTTCCGGATCAATCCCTTTTATCCTAACGCCTGCATTCATATTAGCAGTTGCAACCATACCATCAAAAACAATTCTTGGTGAGGCTACTTTTATATCATCTCTTTTATTCAAATCTGATGATATCTTAGTGCCATCAGGAATATGAAACCGTGCTTCCGGATTAGCAATAAATTCAGGATGATGAATTTGAATATGAGAAATCTGGGTTTCTACGGTATCTTCGAATTGTTGCTTTTCAAGCGCCAATCGCATTGCTGCTCCAAAAACACCTCCCATCAAACCCAGTATTATTGCTGTAATTATAATAATACTACGAGTTCTGTTTCTCCATATATTTCTCCATGATATTTTTATGAGTGTTTTCATCTGTCTTATTAAATTTTATATTTATTTATATTACTAATTATCTTTTAAAGTATTCTTTTACTTTGTTGCAAATACACTATTTATTTGCCATCCACTAATTTCTTGCAGCATTTATCATATCAAGTTTAAAAACCTTTCTTACAGGATAAAGTCCAACTACAAATGCGATTATAAATATCGTTATTGCCTGATATATGAATATATCCGGCGCTATAGAAAACGGCATTACCGGCTCAAACCCCATATCATAAAATATTTCAGCAAGGTCATCACCAACTTGTATCGGATTTCTATTTAACCAATACATAATCGGGAATCCAACAATAATACCTGAGACAACACCAATTATGCTTATAAACAAAGTTTCGAAAAGGCAAATAATAGCCAGCTGAGTACGTTTAAGCCCTATTGACAATAATATTCCAAACTCTCTAAGTCGTTCGTGAATCATCATAATTATAGTGCCAAAAATTCCAAAACCCACAACAACATATAATATCCAAGAGAACAACCTGACTTGCGCATCGCGAGTTTCAAAAGCGGTTAAGACATCAGGCATTAAATCTTCGTAAGTTTTTACAGCAAACCATTCGTCATCAAGTTCATCTGATAAATTCTTAGCTAATATTTCTATATCCGATTCATTTTCAGTCATAATAATAAGGTTAGTTAATCTTTCCGGAGCGGCAAAAAACCACTGAGCTTCTTTTAAAGGCAGATAAACCATGGTATTGTTTTGCTCTGGCATTGGAAACTCCAATATACCCCCTACTTTAAATTTTCCGGCTGCCGACATACCTTGAAAGCCTTGACCAATCAAAACTATTGTATCACCAATCGAGAGTTCAAGCAAACTTGCCACACCTTCTGCTATAACGGCATAATCATCCTTATCCGAGAACATCTTACCCTCAACTATCCAAGAAGAAAGATTATTCATACGATTTTCAATATCCGGTTTTATTCCCATAACCATAACACCTCGAGTTCCAATATCCTTAGCCCCAAGGCAAAAGCCCTGTATTCGCGGCACAGTGTAATCTATTTTATCAGAATATTTTTCCAAAGCACCTTTAACCTCTTCGCCATACTCCAGAGTGTGGTCCATTGAAGGTTCATCATGATATAACACATCCTGTACCTGTAGATGACCAGTTGTTTTGCTTACGACAGAATCAATAAATAATTCTCTTGTTCCTTCTATCAGAGACATCATGGCAATTGCCAAAACGACAGCAAACAATACCGAGCTAACGGTGATAAGTGTCCGACGCTTTTTCCGCCATAAATTCCTCCATGCTAATGTTATTAGTGTCTTCATTTGGTTGTACTTATTTTATATTTATTAAAATATTATCTTTTAAAAATTTAATTTTTTGCTATTTGAATAAAGGGTTACTAAGTTTTTTAACCACAGAGTAACACAGAGTTTTACACGGAGTTTCACAGAGTTTTTTTAACAATTATTTTAATCTCGTAATATCTTTCATTTCTGTATTTTGCAGTTAAATATAACTTATGACCTATTGCTCATTACTCAATGCTTGTAAGATTTTCGGTTGAGAAAAAATCTTCAGAAATATTTATATCAAATTCTGTTTTATGTGTTGTAATTATTGTTTTATGCCCATCTCTGTCTGCAGGGATCATTTCGATAACAGCCGGGACAGTCCTCCCTCCCATTGTTTTAAAATCTCTAAAATTCATAGTACTTGCAAGTCCGCCAAAATCATCATAATTTTCAACTTTAACAGGCAAATAGTATTCCTTGCTCACCCAATATATTACTTTATCATAAACAACAGGAGTTTCAGGGTGAGGAATCAATTCAATTTTATAGCAATTATGACCGTTTATTGATTCTTCACCGAGCAATCTATGCTCATAATCATCAGCAGTAGAAGTGCCTTCTACAAGGTCATCATTGGTGAAATCGGATCCCATCCATGATTGTGACATCATTGACGGAGGCATTCTTATAGTCCGATCAACATTAGGATTATAGCTCCACATATCGCTACCCCTTTTTAATGTTGCAGTGCCCTTATCTCTGGCAGGTGCTGTAACGTAAACAAGTGCATAATCATCGCCAAGCGTCCACGATTTCATGGAAATCTCACGAGTGTACCTGGGCCTGACTGTTTTCATAGTCATTTCCGAGTAAGAGGCATCACCTCGCATGTTATATTCAACTCGTTCCAGTATTTTTCGAGAATCCTGAGCTTCAGCCGGAATACCCAAATAAATAAATAATTTAACAATAAATAAAAACCGTAAATAAAACTTAATTTTTTTCATCTTTATTAATTTTTTTGGTTAACAATTAAACTTATTTTCTTTCATATATGTAGTGTATTATTGATTTAATCCTGTTAATTAATTTGTAATTGCAAATATGGATTATCTTCTTTTAGTGGACAAAAAAACGTTAATGAATACTGATTTTTTGCATATAAATAAGCTATTTTTATCATTGAATGAAAGTTGAGTTTTAATTAGCTTTTGGTTTAATAAATAATTTATACAATCTCTTTTTCATCGAATCAATCATATCATCAGAACACATATGAGGTGTTAACACCAATATTAGTGCAAAACCCTTTAATACAGACCTGAAAAACAAAAGCTCTTCCTGAGGTTTTTCAAACCTTTCTGCAAAATACTTATAAGCTAGTTGCATGGTTTTCTCATTACGACTACCTAAACCTTGATTTGAAAATAATAAAGATATTACATCTTTCTGCATAGATAACTGAAAAAGTATAACCCAATGCTCACGGTTTGTTTTCATTGAATCAATCATTGAATCAAAAAAACTTTTCATCTCCTCTGTTGTAATTTCATCATCATTATTTGGGTTAATCATATCAGCCATCATAGATATAAACTCATCAAGAATACATTTTAAAAGTTCTTCCTTACTATCAAAATAGTTATAAATCAATCCTTTTGATATTCCTGCCTCTTTTGCAATTTGTGCAACAGAAGATGCATGATATCCTTTTTTAGAAAATACCATTAAAGCCGAATCCATTATCAATTCGCGTCTTTCTTTTCTAATATCTTTATATTGTTTTTCTGTTCTGGGTGTCATAATAATTTTATTTTTGAATGAACGGTTGGTCAAAGATAAAAATATTTAATAAAATGGCAAATAAAATTACTTTTTTTACAAAAACCATTTTCTTGGAAAATTGGGAATGAAGGACATTCTGTGGAATCATTATTATAAATAGCAAAATTTGTATGTATGGGAGTATGATAATATAATATGTTATAATTTAACAAAAAACCAACTATAATTTGCATATTATAATCTTGCCGATATTTTGAAAACTCAAGTTTAGTTTTAACCCGATATTTTAACAAATGATTAATAAAGAAAAATTTCGTGTAGAATTCTTAAAATGAGATTTACTTTATATATAGGTTTGTTAAGGAGATTACTGATAATTAAAATCAAAATTTCACAATACCGATCAACGACAACTTTATCTATTTAATTCTATCAAACCCTTCTCCATAGACGCCCATCACTTTAGAGACAGATATAAACGCATTTGGGTCAATACTATTTACGGTTTGAAAAACTTTGGAAAGCTCATACCTTTTGACAACAGCTAGTATTACAGAAGCATCTTTCTTGGTATACCATCCATGTCCATTTAAAAGAGTAACTCCTCTGCCAACACTATTCGCAATATTTTCAGCTATTTCATCTCTTTTATCAGAAAAAATAAATACCTGAACACTTTGACGATGACCTAATAAAAACATATCAATAGAATAGGAAGCCACAGCAAGCATAACATATCCGTAAACTATTGTTTCTAATGATTGAAAAATTATGTAGGAAGAAGCTATAATAAAAACATCAAATACCAGAATAAGCTTACCATGACTAACGTTACGATATTTATTAATTATAACAGCTAATATTTCCGTTCCACCTGCACATCCACCACGAGATAAAACCATTCCTATGGATATACCTGCTAAGATACCTCCTATTATAGCAGACATAAATCTATCATCAACGACCGGTTCGGTTATATGATACTGCAAAAACCCAAAAAAAGTAGATAATACTACTATAGCATATATAGTTCTAACAGCAAAACCAAATCCAATGCTTTTTAAACCAAAGGCTAATAAAATAGCATTAATTATCAATATTGTAGCAGCGACGGGAAAACCTGTAGAATAATACATCAATGCTCCTATTCCTACTACTCCACCTCCAACAATATCAGACGGCAGAATAAAGGCTGTCCATGCTAATGCCCCAATAAATAATCCTACAGTTATAATAAAATAGCTCTTTATAGAAGTTAAAATCT